>JAPLUX010000059.1 GCA_026397455.1 Candidatus Aenigmatarchaeota archaeon
CATGTATCTCAACCCACATTCTCTGACACAACAAGGACAGGAATTGAAATGGGTGGTGTGAAATTTATAACTTGGGGAAGCAACAAACTTATTAGTTCGGCAATTGATGCTTATGGTGCACTCGTAACTTATGATACAACGGGGGACCAAGCAAAAGCTACTATAAATTATCCTCAACAGCAACTATACACAAATATATGGATCAATTCAATAATTGAAACACCAATTTGTTCAGGAAATGTAATTTTAACACTTTCTCCTAATTCTGTTAAAGTATCATCTACCGTAGAGGTAAAGATTAATGGTATAAATTGTGCTAATTATGTTTTTGCAAAGGATTCCTGTTATGGAGTTAATCCATGTTCAGGGATGAGTTGTGGAGCAGGACCAGGAACTGATGTTACTTGTAATTGTAAATTTACATCACCAGATACTGCAGGTAACTACAAATATTATGCCTGTTTGGACAAGAATAAAGATGGAGATTATGATGAGGTTGGGGAATCTGACCAAAAAACTTTAAGTGTGTTTAGAAAAACTTGTACAGACTCTGATGGAGGAAAGAATTATTATACCAAAGGAAATGTTACTGTTTGTACTTTCTATGTTGATGGTGGTGGTTGTGGTGCAGCTGTTGATCAATGTAGTAGTGATGTAAAAACGTTGACAGAAGGTTATTGTGAAGGTACAGAAGGAAAATCTGTAAAATATATATGTCCGAGTAATACATGTTACAACGGAGTATGTAGACGCTATACTATTGTAACGGAGAAATTGGCTTCCATGAACATCATTGTTGTGTTAATCGCAATAGTAATAGTGATCGTAATTGTTTATGGCGCTTTCAAATTCTTTGCTAAGAGATAATTTGTGACTTGTTAATTTATTTAACCCAATCCATCAATGTTCCTTTATTCATATTTTTTTCTTTCATTTCATACAAGATTTTTTTCATCTTCATCTCTTTATGGAAAGCACTCCAAAAGTATCCTTCATCCCTCGTTCCTTTGGTTATGAGGAATATCACTCTCCCTGTCTTTGTTCTTCCCGTCCTTCCCCTTCTTTGAATGCTTCTTATTTCCGACGGCACAGGCTCATAGAATATGACTAGATCAACTTCTTGTATATCCAAGCCTTCCTCCCCGACTGCTGTTGCGACCAGAACATTGAACAACTCATATCCAAACTCGTTCAGGATTTCTATCTGTTCTTTCTGTTTTAAACCTTTACCATCTTTCACGGCTTGACCGATGAATTCTCTTGCCTGTATGTTTATGGATTGTAATAATTTCGCAATCTTCTCCACACTCGACCGATAATTTGCAAAAACGATTATCTTTGTGTTCGATTTTCTACTGGTTTCTTCTTTTACTATCTTTAGCAATTTCTCTAATTTTGGATGTTCAATCCCTTTGACAAACAGCTCTTTCGTTTCTTTTATCGCGTTGATAATCTTAGGATCGTTTAGTACATTCCTAGTTGCCATTGATTTTTTATTTTTTTCTAAATCGAGGAAATACTTGTACAGTTGTGTGATTCCCTGTGTCTCTAACAGACCGATTGCATGTTCTATCTTTATAGCTTGAGCGCACGTTGTCAAAGCTTTAGCAACCATGAAATCCCTAGTCTGTTCATACATCTTGCCTATCTCTTTCTGTAAATCTAACAATTCCCTTTTAGTAACTTTCATCGAGTAAATTAATTTTGAAGTGACCAGCCATTCCAATCTTTTGATGTAAGCCTGTTCCAGATAAGTCCTTATTCTCTTCAATTCTTCTGGTAGCTCGACGTAAACTCTTTCTATCTTCGTCTCTTGGACGTACGGTTGAACGTCATAATCTTGTTCAGTCCTGATTTCCACAGCTTCTATATGAAGACTTTTCTTCACTTCTTCTATCTTGTCTTTGATTCCGCCAGGTGAAGCGGTTAGACCAAGTATCAAAGGATGTGAGGATTGTTTAAGGTAATGTTCAATAACAGAAGTATAGGCGTATTTCTTGACAGAACGATGGCATTCATCGATAATGATTAAGCTATAATCATTCAAATCAAGGATCTTATTCTCAACATCATTCTCTATGAGTTGTGGCGTGGCAAAGAACAACTTTCCTTTTGAGTAAAATACTTTTCTATCGTTTGGATGTATCTTCCCAGTCAGAGCGATAAACTCTGTTTTTTCTAAGTTCATCAAGTTACTGAAATTTTTCATGTGCTGGTTGACTAAAGGCCGGGTAGGGGCGACCATCAGGATTTTACTGTCTGGAAATTTTTCTAGCCGATAGGCAGCTACCATAATCGCTACAAGAGTCTTTCCCATTCCTGTCGGCAGTATACAGAGAGTATTCTTCTCGATGGCAGTGGAAGCTATGAATTCCTGATAAAGCCTAGGTTTTATCTTTTCATAGTTTAAGAATTTCAGTTGTTTCATACTATCAAGAATTTATCCTGTAAAGATTTACTGTTTAGGTTCATTCCTTTTTCTTCTTAACTTTATCGTAGACCCAGACTATGAGGCAGGAAAGAAGATAAATGTAAATCAAGTCAAGAATGGTAGCAACTCCTGCCAACATATAATCTACAAATGTTCTTAAATTGAGAATTCCAGTCGAAAAAAGTACTGTCATGTAAAATGGTCGAAATATAAAAGCTATCTGAATAGCATTAATAAAAGAAGCGATAAATGAAGGTATAGATGGTAATAAAATGCAAAGTATAAGTTTCTTCCAATCTGGTTTTAAGATTTCTTTTATTATCATTTTAATCATTTTTTCTTTAAAATGTCATAAATCAAGATTATTATGCACGATATAACATAGGCATATATTGCATCAAGAATTCCAAAAATTCCAGATGCCATTTCTATAATTCCCGTATTCATCCCGAAATTTTTTGTAGAAGGCATAATTAACCTAGCATCTGCCACAGTAAAAGGCTTGAAGAAAAAAGAGAATAATGCATCTAGCTTTCCTACTAACGGAGATATAAAAAAAGGAACTGCTGTTAAAATAATCATTATCACAATCTTTCTCCAATCTGGCTTCAGGAATTCCTTCAAACTCATAATTGATATTTTTATTCTTGGTTTATTTATTTTTCTTTTTTGTCGTTCCAAATAAAAATTTAAACCTACTGTAAAACCAAGCAAGTAAAGAAGAAAGGAAATAAGATAGGACAAAATCGACTAAAAAAGTAGGCATATGACCTAAAACACCATCTGGCAACAATGTCATGTATTTTGTTATAAAAAGGACAGTAGGAATGACTACTTGATCAGGAATGTAGAAAGGTAGAGGAATAAAGAAGAAAATCAGTAAGAATAGAACAATCTTCATTAAACTGGGTTTAAAAAATCCCCATACCATAATCTCAATTTCTTTCCTTAGAATAAAAATGTTTTATATCTTTAACTTTCTCTTTATTTTTCATGAAATACGGTAAAGTTATAATAGGGGGGACTTTCGATAGGTTTCATCTCGGGCACGAAGCCTTCTTAGATAGAGCATTCCAATGCTCTGAAAAAGTTTTGATAGGGATAACGACTCCTTCTATGCTGGAAAAGATAGTACTACAAGATTCTATCTGGCCTTATGAGAGAAGAAAAAAAGATGTAGAAGAATTTGCTAAAAAATACGGAAAAGAGTATGAGATTTTTCCGATTGAAGATGTGTTCGGACCTTCTACTGAGAAAAAAGATTTAGATGCTATAGTTGCAACGGAAGATACTAAACATACTTGTGAGAGGATTAACAACATAAGAAAGAGAAAAGGACTAAAAACATTAGACATCATCACATTCCCATATGTTTACGCTGAAGATTGCAGAGTTATATCGTCCTCTAGGATAAGAGATGGAGAAATAGACAGAAACGGTAAAATACTGGTCGACTATTCGATGACAGACAGATTGCGTGAAGATTTGCAAAAACCTAAGTCAATGATTTTCGAGGGAGACAATTTAACAGTGACAAAAGACATAATTTCTTACATTCATGAACAACATTTAGATAATTTAGTTTGCGTCGGCGATGAAGTATCGCATGATTTCTTAGAAAATGGTTTTAAACCGAAGAACATTATAGTCGACGGGAAGGTTGAAAGAAAACAAACACGTTATTTTAACAAAATGATTAGAAAATACAAGGATAGATTCTCACTCAGTAACCCATCAGGAATAATATCAAAAGAATCTTGGCCAATCCTTAAAAAAGCTCTTGAAAAGTGCAGTGTCGTCATCGTTGATGGTGAAGAAGATTTATTAGTATTTCCAGCTGTCTTACTTGCAAATAATAATTCGGCAATAGTCTACGGTCAGCCAGGTCGCGGTAAAGTCATAGTGAGAGTTAATGACGATAAAAAAGAAGAAGTGAGAAAATTGTTGTCAGAGTTTAACACATAGCAAGATTAAGAAAATTTTCTAAACGACTTTTTATCCAAGCACTTTTCAATAAAATCGTCCATTCTTATACTCCTATCACATGTTTGTCTCAACAAGAAAGAATGATTCACCTTAAAGTATGCATTTTCCACTCTCTTTCCTTTATCTTTTACAGTCATTACAGCTGGATAAAAATCACCATCACCACTCACAAGAATTGCAATATCATAGGCATCATTATAAGCAAACTTAACCATATCTACACCTATATGGATGTCATCACCCTTTACTACGTATTCTTTATCCCCTGTTTTTTCATTAATTCTACATTGCATTCTAACCAAAATTAGAGTTGTATCTGGTGTGTTCCTGACTTTTTCGAACCATCTTTGTTGGGCTTTATATCTTTCTGTGTCATATTTTTGGTCTAGAGGAGCATTGTAATAGTATATTCTAATCAATTTTCTGTTTTTACCGCATAGAATTTCTCCAAGTTTTTTTAGATTGACGTTGGTTGCACCGATTGTTTCTTTTAAGCCATGATAGAAATTACTCCCATCTATGAAGATTATCACTCGTTCCATAATATTAAACTAAAAAAAGAATATTAATAATGATAATTAGAAGCCTACCCTTACCGAAGTAAGAGTAGGGAACATATAATATTATATTTATAAGTGGAGGATAAATATTTTATCTTTTTCTATTTTGTAGAAAACCGATTTAACACTATTCACCGATGATCGTTATAACGATTTCTCTCCTTCTCGGTTCTAGCAATTCTAAGAAAAATACTTGTTGCCATACGCCTAAGACTAATTGACC
>JAPLUX010000187.1 GCA_026397455.1 Candidatus Aenigmatarchaeota archaeon
CCTTCCCAATTTTACATACCAAGGGTCTTTTATTTTCTGTGGGTGTAGTTCCCACACAACAAGCATTTCTTCATTTTTTAAATCCTTCCCCTTCCTTCCCTTTTTTCAAGACTTCATCAAGTGTGACTTGCCCCTTCCTCAATTTATCATATGGGGACCCTTTCCGCCCCCTGCCATGATATCCTCTTGCGCCATCTACATTATCTGATGTTAGAGAAAATAATGCTGCTATAGCACTATCATCCATATTATACCATTTTCTTGGCAAAGATGCTGATGCTTTGTACCTTGTTTTGCTTACTGTTTTTGCTTTATGGTCGAAGAGTTCCACCATTGCTTTAGTGGATGGAGCTTCGATAAGAGGGTCATAAGATGTACCTGGCACAGGGTCTGTAGTTCCCGCATCATTGCATTTATCAAATAAATTATAATATTCTATATCGACTGCTTCTAACCACTTTGGCATCACTGCTAGCGTTTTTTTGCCTATAATGTTTATTTCGTCACCAATAGTTCCTTTTGTTTCATATGGAAATTGCCATCCATGTAACTCAAGGTCTCTTGGATTATCTCCCGCTGCTGTTACTCCAAAAGAAATCATGCTCTCCACATTATATCCCCAAAGACGCAACACTGAAAAATAATGGCTAATTGTACCCTCTATCTTTACTTTAAGTAAAGTTCCTTCTTTTCCGCTCTTCGCAATTTTTACAGGGTATTTCCTGCGGATATCTATTGGTAATCCGACAACCTCTGCACGCCATTTCTCATATTTGCTTCTTGGTTTCTGAATTGACAATTCTGGTTGTTCAGGAACATCGACCCAGTTTCCTTTTGCATCCATATATTGCATTAGCTTCATTTTTGTGGGGTCTACGCGTGTTCCTTCGCTTACCAGTGTCTTGATACCAAATCTTGGATATTTAGCGTCTGAAAGGCCTCCAGCCAGTACTGCTTGAAAAATCTTATCCTGTGGTTTTGCAGGTGTTTTTTCCTCCCCTAGTTTCGTTGGTATGTACTGCTTCCCTTTTTTTTCCAACTGCCGGGTAATCTGCATCGCACTAAGCCATTCTTCAAAGTCTCTTGCAACTGTAGAATACCTGTTAAAAAGCTCACGCAGTTCTTCAAGTGAATAACGCTTTGGCCTGACAGAGATATCTATCGACATTAAGTCACCTTATCAACATATTCTGCTATGGATATGCCTTTCTTGTTTGCATTTTCTTTGATGCGTTCGTACAGTTTAGGAGTTATCATAATCGCCTTTTTTTTATCGGCCTTGAACTGCATATCTATTCCAACGTCATGAAGTTTTTGTGAGATTGAGTTCTTTAGAGCACTTGGTATGTGCTTCGGCATTTTCTTTTTAATCCATCTATGGAGGTCAGCTTCCGTAAGATAGTATAATCTCTTGTCTATGAAATCCTTGAAAATAAATGATGCTTTTCCACCGCCCCCTATCACAACGTAGTCCAGTTTTCCCTGCTCAACCAAACGTTTCAACCTTCGTCTTGCAGCATTCGTGTGATAATCGAATATTTTTTCCAATTCCGTAACAGTCAATACCTTCTGTTTTTTAACAACGGCAAGTATCTCTTT
>JAPLUX010000081.1 GCA_026397455.1 Candidatus Aenigmatarchaeota archaeon
TTGCTATTACGATTCGATTTTAGATGAATATAAAGACTACATAAAAAAAACATCTAAAGAAAATTTTGGGTTTAATGTATTTTCAGAAGGAATAAGATTGGGGCTTGATATAACCATACCGATAGCTGATGAAAATACAAGAAAAACGATAAAAGAGAAGATAAATTCTATGATAAAATATAGAACAAAAGTTAGAAACAAAGAGAAAGTAACATTTAAAATGAAAAAAAATTATTAAAGATAGTTTGAAATGACTCAAAAATTTACAAATCATGAATTAAAAAGAATATATCAAATACTCAAAGCATTTAATGAAGACTTAATAGTCAATCCTTCTGAAGATTGGGAATTGGATTATTATGATGAACCTATAGCAGATAGAAGAGGTTTAAACACTATTTTACGTAAAATTGAGGGATTATTACCAAAAAAAGAACTTGAAGAAATTAAAAAGAATATTTTAAGAAGAAGATATGACTCGTTTAATAGTCAGATTGATGAAAATGTCTATAGTAAAATTGAGAAGGCATTTAATGAAAGAAAAACAGTTGAAATTGGTTATTTTGATATGAGTTCTGCTGAGGTTAGAAAACGAGAAATAGATGTGTATCATAAAACGAGAAAATATATTATCGCTTATTGTCATTTAAGGAAAGCAATGAGAAAGTTTAGGGTGAGCAGAGTAGTTTCAGTGAAATTGACAGATAAAATATACTCGATACCGGATAATTTTGATAAAAATGATTATTAAGATGAAATTTTCAAAGATCGACTTAAAATAGTTTTTTCAAGTCAGACAAATTTTTGATTATTGCATCAGGTTTTTCTTTTATTTTTACATTATATTTTCTCCATGGCATCGTCTTCGCATATTTTTTAGGAGGCTTATAGAGTATAGCTTTCATCCCTAACTTTTTTGGAGTTGGTATGTCCCTCAAAGGATCATCACCGATAAAAACACACTTCTCTGGTTTTTGTTTGAAAAAATTTAACATCATAAGAAAAATTCTCTTGTCCGGTTTCTCTATGTTAGCTTCTTCGGATGAAATCGTAAAATCAAAATATTTTCTTATATCCAACCAATCCAAGACTGAGTATAAATCTATGGCTCTACCGTTGGATATTATCCCCAATTTTTTTCCTTTTTTCTTCAAATAAATTAGAACATCCACTATTTCCTTTTTTCTTTTGTATGATTTTGATTTCAACATCTTCTTGTATTCAGTGCGGTAGACTTTGATTATATCTAAAGCTAAGAATGCCCTGTCACTCGGTTTAACTCCTAATTTTTCTAAGGCATACCAGACGATAGGTTCTTCAAGAGAAAACTGAGTTGCATGTGGATAGTTGATTACTTTTCTTGCTTGTACGAATTCTTTCCTTACTTTACTCTCACTTTTTCTTATTTTAGAAGAAACATACTTTACGAGTTTTCTATCGAGTATATCCTCGAATGGGTCAAAGACTAGAGTATTACCATAGTCAAAACCGATCACTTTAACGTCTTCAAATCCTTTCATAAAAATCATTTCTTTAAACTTAGGTATGTATATTAATCTTTGGAATACGTGCAAAAAATATTTAAACCTACCTGTCTTAGAATATTGTCACAGTGATTGAATGCAGATAGCTAGAATCAAACTTTCAGGACGAGATTCAAAGCAATTAGATGGGATTTGTGAAGAGATTATAGGGGTTGCCAAGAAATTCGGAATTGATTATAAAGGACCCATCCCTTTGCCCACAAAACATTTGAAAGTAGCTCCTATGAAGACGCCATGCGGTGATGGTACTGGACATGGAAATGCTACTTTTGACAGATGGGAATTAAGAATTCATAAGAGGTTGATAGATTTACAGGCTGACGACAGGGCTTTAAGACAAGTTCTAAGAGTTTCTATACCACAAGGAGTTCATATTTCTATTAAACTCCAGGATTGAATTATTCTAAATATTCTTTTTGTAAAAAATAATTCTACTCAGGAAACCTTCTCCAATAACTCTTTAACTAAGTCTACATCATTAAGCACAAAAAAATGTACTCCAGGAGCATGATATTCTCTTAATTTTCTTATTAAATCAACAAAATATTCTAATCCAAAATCCTTCCCTTTTTCTTCAATTCCTTCCTTCAATTCATTACAAATTTTTAGCTTAAAAAAATTCTCAACTGAATTTACTTGTTTTAATGATACCAAAGGTCTTATCCCTGGAATCACAGGCACATTTATACCAGCATTTTTCAGTGCTTCAACATATTTTTTGTAGTCATCAAAAGAGAATATCATTTGTGTTATGATGACTTCTGCACCAGCATCAATCTTTTTTCTAATATGTTTTAATTCTTCTTCTATAGGATCTTCAGGATGGCCTGCTACCAAAACACAGAAATCTGTATTCATACCTTTAACAAATTCACCCTCTTCAGGATTTCGAGGAAGATACATTCCATTATTCATTTTCTTTATCTGATTCACCAATAAGTAAGCGTATTTGTAATCACCCTTCCATCTCTCTTTTAAACCAGCAGGAGGATCGCCTCTTAAAGCGAGAATATTCTTTATGTTCAAATAATGTAAATCAACCAATTCATTTTCTATTTCTTCCTTCGTATGTTCCCTGCAGACAAAATGAGCGATTGAATTGATTCCAAACTTTTCTTGAGTAAGATAAGAGATTGGTAAAGTGCCACCCCTTAAACTTCCCCCAGCACCTTTAGTAACTGCAATAAAATCAACTGAATCACGAAGCTGTTCGATTTTATTATAAATTTCCTCAGGGTCCGTGCCGTTCCTCGGTGGAACTAATTCCACTGATATTGTAAATTTTTTTTCACGTAAAATTTCTGTGATTTTTTTCATCTTATCAACTCATTGACTTTTTTAACAGCTGACAAAGCATCCTTTGAATATTCAGCACTTATTAAATCGGCATAATCTTCTGTGATGACCGCCCCTCCAACAATCACTGGAACCTTGATATCATTCTTCCTTAATTCTTCAATAACCCTTCCCATTTCAATGGCTGATGTAGTCATCAAAGCAGAGAGAGCAATCAAATCGGGGTTGTATTTTTTTGTCTCCTCAACAATTTTTTCTTTTGTGACACTTACACCAAGGTCTATGATTTTATAGTTATGACTTTCCAACAATGCTATGACTATATTCTTGCCTATATCGTGTATATCGTTTTCTACTGTCGCAAATAAAACAGTACCTTTTTCTTTCCCACCTTCTTTACTAAATTCCTTTTTCAACCTTTCAAAAGATTTTTTCATTGCCCCTGCACTCGCTAAAACTTGGGGAAGAAAATATTCCTTGTTATTGAACTTTTTTCCCACTTCATTAAGGGCATCTATGAGAATATCATTAATCTCAAGAGATTTCATTTTTTTTAGACCTTCTTCTATCAATTCAAGAATGTTATCTTCATCACCGTACAGAATGGCATTGTAAAGTTTCTTCTCGATCGGAAGGTTCAAATAAAGTTCTTTGTCTGGTCTTTTAACTTTAAAAATTTCTATATCCGTGTTTTCCTGAATAATATTATCTTTGGGATTTATGATAGCTAAATCAAGTCCAGCTTTAGACACCTTTGTAAGGAATTTTGAATTTATCTCTGATCTATTAGGCAAACCGTGAGAAATGTTTGATATTCCGAGTATTGTTTTATAACCGAGTTCCTTTATCTCCTTAACCGTGTCAACGATAATTTTTTCATTATCTGGGTTGGTGGCTATAGTCAGAGTCAAACAATCAATGATTATATCTTCTTTTTTTATGCCTAATTTTAAAGACTCATCAATTATTTTTTTCGCGATTTCAATTCTCTTTTCTTTTGTGT
>JAPLUX010000191.1 GCA_026397455.1 Candidatus Aenigmatarchaeota archaeon
AAGATCCATAATTACACCTAAAAATAGATTTGCATCTGTCGCATTGCCACTCTATTTTTTCCATAACTTTTATGCGTCCCGTTTTTTCGTTCTTGCTATATTCCTTATCTATTATCATTTTGTCTCCAATGAACTACCCAACCGCTAAAGACGGTTGGGTTTCCGAGCCAATCGGTTGTCTATCGCTTTCGCAACAGAACTTACACCAAGACACTCGGCTGACTCCGTAGTTCCTACGGACATGTTTTTCATGTTTAATCCTTGTACCAAGATGTTTTGTGAGGCATTGTAATCTCGGTCAAGTTTTCTTTCGCATCTAGGACAAGTCCATTCCCTGTCCTTCAATGTCAGTGACTCATTGATATAGCCACAATGATGACAGGTCTTGGAAGAAGGGAACCATCTGTCAATGAACAGCACTTTTCTTCCGTACCACTCTGCTTTGTAACTAATCTGTCTCACTAATTCAGACAAAGAAACATCCCAAATTGACTTCGATAGTTTCCTGTTTGCCATCATTCCTTTTACATTCAGGTCTTCCAAGATGATAGTTTGGTTTTCACTAACAATCTGGTGGGATACCTTATGCAAATGGTCATTACGAACATTGGAAATTTTATTATACAATCTTGCTAATTTGAGACGTGATTTTTGTCTTCCTTTTGAGTCTTTCTTGCTACGAGCAAGTTCTTTTTGTCTTACACGAATACGTTGTTCTAAACTTCTAAATGGTTTGATGTTTGGGAAACGAGTCCCGTCAGAACATACAGCAAGTTCTTTTACCCCGAGGTCTATGCCTACAACCTTGCTTGCAGGTTCTAATTTTTCTATGAATTTCTCCACGGTAATACAAGCGTGATATTGTCCAGCAGCATTCATTGTGATGGTGGCAAACTCTACCTCTCCTTCGACCGGACGGTGATTGTCCATTTTGATACCTTCCTTGAATTTTGGGAAGTATATCTTATTGTTTTCTAGTCTCACAAACTGTGGAATGCGGAAGGAGTTTTTAAGGTTCTTTTTTTTGAACCTTGGGAACTTCGCTTGCTTACGATAGAACCTATTGAACGCTCCATCGAGATGTTTGAGTGCATGCTGAAGACTTTGACTATTGACTTCTGATAGCCACTCTGTTTCTGGTTGTTTTTTGAGTTTGGTGAGTTCGGCTGCATCATCGTAATAATTCAGAGACTTTTTGGCTAATTGTTTTTCTTTTGCTGATAGGTAAAATTTTACTCGGTTGTCAAGGAAATGATTATATACAAAACGGATACAACCAAAGTGTTTAGCAAGTTTGGTTTCTTGCTCTTTGGTGGGGAACAAACGCATTTTGTATGTATATTGAGTCATTTTTTAATTATTCTTGCTCTTGTGAAACTTATGCCGATATACTATAATAGTATATATCGAGATTAATTTGTTTTTCCTTCAAGAAAAAAGAAAAATTATGAACAAAAAATATCACACTGGTTCCCATTGTAAATACTTGCTAAAAGTGCATCTTATTTTTGTGACCAAATATTGCAAGAAAATACTTGTCAATCTGGCAGACGAAACTCTAAAGCAAATAATGTTTGAGGTTGCTCAAGAGTCGGACTTCACCATAGAGATGATGGAGACAGATGTTGACCATATCCACTTTTTGATTGACTATCCGCCCACGTTGCAAATTTCTAGTATTGTAAATAGATTGAAAAGCGTTTCTACTAATCGTTTGTGGAAACAATTCGGAGCGTACTTGAAGAACAGTTATTGGAAAGAGAAAACTCTTTGGTCAGATGGGTATTTTTGCTGTTCCACAGGCGATGCAAGCACCGACACCATTAAAGAATACATAGAAGAGCAAGGTTAGAAATGGATTACACTCGGGCGGCTTACATCCTCGACCCTAAAGAGGTTGTCGTGCAGTCTCACTAACGTTCGCTTTGCACGACAACTTTTTCCCTTTGGGAAAAAGTAGAGGTTTTACGCCGCCAAGGATAAAAACACCCTATATACATATTGTCGTATGGCAAACGAAAACCTTTTTAAAAATCCGATAATAATATATCCCGTATCAATGGAGGACAAATGGACAATAAAATAAAACAATGTAACGTCATAGCCGAAGCAGGATGTAACCATATGGGAGATATGGATATCGCACTAAAACTAATAGATACCGCAAAAGAATGCAACGCCAAATATGTAAAATTTCAGAAGAGAAATCCGAAAGAATGTGTTTCTGCTGATATTCAGAATAAGCCACATCCATGTCCTCATAACTCTTACGGAAACACATATCTCGAACATAGGTTATTTTTAGAATTAGATACAAACAAACATGCCATTTTGAAAAAACATTGTGAAAATATAAATATTGGATATTCTTGTTCCGTTTGGGATATGTCCTCTGCTAATGAGATAGTCTCATTAGAACCAGACTATATCAAAATACCAAGTGCCTGCAATATGAAATTCAATCTTCTTGACTATCTATATGAAAAATCTAAAACAAATATTCATATATCTCTTGGGATGACTACAGAGAAAGAAAGAGAAACCATATTCAAATATTTGCAAGACAAAAAACACAGAACTGTTGTATATTGGGCGACATCGGAATATCCTGTTCCGTTCGACAGGCTATTCCTTTTAGAAATTCCCAAACTAACAAACACTTTTGAACATGTTGGATTTAGTGGGCATCACCTTGGGATTGCTGTAGATATCGCCGCATATACTCTGGGAGCAACATGGATAGAAAGGCACTTTACTCTAGACAGAACATGGAAAGGGACAGATCACGCCGCAAGTCTAGAGCCAGATGGACTTAAAAAACTAAATAGGAATCTTGAAGCAACTCGTATCGCTCTTTCTTTAAAGGGAGAAGGGATAACAGAAATAGAAGAAGTTCAAAAGAATAAACTTAGGTGTGACTGATATTACTCGATATCAGTTGGAGGATCGATAAAACTACTGCCTCGATCTACACATTGATGCAATCTTCGTTTTGCCTCTATGACATTGGGAGTGTCTTCTTC
>JAPLUX010000083.1 GCA_026397455.1 Candidatus Aenigmatarchaeota archaeon
TACAAATTCAAACATCGACATGTAAGTTACTATGAGTTTGTTATAAGTTTCGTTTAGGATAGGGTTATCAGGAGCAGGAACGTAATGTGGTATGATTGATCCATGTAAAAAAGCAACGTCTGGTTTGAATTTTTCCATCGCTTCTATTGTCGTGATGATTTCCATGATTTGACGCTCAAAATTGTAGCAAGAATTCAATTCTATGTCAGAAAAAGAATCCAGAATAATCTTAGGGTTCGGTAAAGGATTAGAACTCGGATAATATTTCACATCTTTCAATTTTCCATCCATGTATTCAAAATTCACTCCTGTGGCTCTCATTAGCATTAAGTCTAGGCCATGATAGCTATGTTTGACTATACCTCCATCTATACCTAGAATGTTCATTTTTTTGAATTCACGGAGGGGTACTTTGTTGATGATTTTTGTATCGGATATTTCTTCGTTCGGTCCTATCTTAAACGAATCGTTTATTTCTTTCAGGAATTTTCCTATGTTTATTCTTTTAGACTCTAAGTAGCTGATTTTATCAACGATTTCATCCAACGTTTCCTGAAAATTCTGCATATATCTTTATTTTCAGTGGATGCATTTATTGTTTTGTTAAAGAACCGTTTAAGGAAAGGTTATAAGAATTGAGGTTTAAAATAAAAAAGAGGTGAGTAAATTAACCGAAAAAGAAATTAAGAGAAAAATAATAGTCACCACTGCGTTACCATACGCTAATGGTGAGATTCATTTAGGTCATGTTACATCCACTTACTTACCTGCGGACATATTCACGAGATTTCATAGGTTAAAAAACAACAATATCATACACGTCTGTGCAACAGACGATTTTGGGACACCTATTCTAATAAAAGCTGAACAAGAGGGAAAAACTCCAGTTGAACTCGTATCATACTGGAATGAAAAAGATAGAAAAGATTTTGAAGATTTTGGAATATCATTCGATATTTTTTATAAGACAAGTTCTGAGGAGAATATTCAACTGACACAATACTTCTTTAAAAAATTGTTAGAAAATGGTCACATCTTTAAGCAGAAAGTAAACCAGCCTTTTTGTGAAAAATGCAATAAATTTTTGCCAGACAGATACGTCAAAGGAACATGTCCTTTCTGTAAAGCTGAAGAGCAATATTCGGATGGCTGTGAGAAATGTGGTAAGACCTTTCAACCTGGAGATATACTAAACCCGCATTGTGCCATCTGTAGATCAGAACCAGTAATAAAAGAGAGTGAACATTACTTTCTCAAACTTTCCAATTTTTCTGATCAATTGAGGAAATGGTTAACAGACAATAAAAACTTACAAAAAGAAGTCAAGAATTATGTACTCAACTGGATAGCAGAAGGATTAAAAGAATGGGATATAACTAGGGACATTCCTTGGGGTGTACCGATACCGCTAGAAGAAGCAAAAGGTAAAGTACTATACGGTTGGTTCGACAATCATTTGTGTTACATCTCAACTGCGTTAAAATATTTTGCAGAAAGAGGAAAAGATGGTAAAAAAATCTGGAACTCATCGGGAATATACCATTTCATCGGCAAGGATATAGTCTATCATCATTATTTGTTCTTACCCACAATGAGGATCGGTGTTGGTGAATACAAATTACCAGATTTCATTCCAACCAGGGGTCATCTGCTATTTCAAGGACAAAAATTCTCGAAAAGTAGAGGATTTTACATAAGTTTGAGAGAATTCCTCGATACGTTTCCAGCAGATTACTTACGATATTACTTGACTATGATTACTTCTTATGGACAGACAGATGTCAATTTCGACTGGAACGATTTTCAATCCAGAATAAACAATGAACTAGTTGCAAACATCGGGAACTTTATTTATAGAACTATGAGTTTTATTTGGTCTAAATTTGATGGAATCGTCCCTGACCCAGAAAAATACAGTGATTTGGATACATCATTTGAAGAAAAAATCTGGAACATAGAAGATGAAGTTGGGAATGATATTGAGAACATACAATTAGAAAGAGCGTTGAAAAAAATCTTAGAATTTTCCAGTCATTGCAATCAGTATTTCCAAAAGAATGAACCATGGACTGGAGGAGAGAGGGCTAAGAATTGTCTATATCTTAGTATAAATGCTGTCAGATCTTTGGTTGTTTTGCTCGAACCATTTTTACCTTTTACTGTCGAGAAACTATGGAAGCAATTAAACTTGCAAGAACCTTTACATGGCCTGGGTTGGGCTTCCATTTCAAAGTTCATAATCAAACCTGGTCATAAGATTAATAAACCTGAAATACCCTTCAAAAAGGTAGAAGATGAAGAAATTGAAAGACAGAAAGATAAACTGAAAATTAAAGAGGAAATAGTATGATAACATTCAACGACTTTAAGAAATTAGAAATGAAGGTTGGAACGATAAAAAAGGCTGAAGAGATACCAACTTCAAAAAAACTTATTAGAATGCAAGTAGACATAGGCGGAACAATGAAACAAGTGATAGCAGGAATAAAGGGATACTACAAACCAGAAGAATTACAAGGAAAACAATTCGTTTTTCTAACGAACCTTGAGCCAGCAAAACTAATGGGGGAATTATCAGAGATAATGATATTAGCAGCTGTTAAAGGAGATAAAGTCGTTTTGATTAGACCTGAAAAAGAAATAGATAACGGGGCAGTGATAGAGTAGATCACTTTTTTATTTGTATAAATCAAATCTAAATCATGAAAAAAGTAAAAGACTTCATGAATAAGAGAGTAATTCACTTATCTCCTAATGAAACGATATTTGATGCAGCAAAAAAACTATCAAAATCAAAAATCGCAGGTGCTCCTGTGATCGAAAAAAACAAAATTGTAGGAGTAATCAGCATTTCAGACATAGTCAGGTTTATCGATATAAAACTTGGAAGGTTGCCAAAGATAGATACACCTGGCATTTCAACGCTTGTTTTCGCTTTGATTAAAATGGAAAAACTTCGTCAGGATTTCAAGAAAGAAATGAACAAAATAACAAGTTTTAAAGTAAGAGAAGTTATGACAAAGAACGTTATTACAATTTCCCCATCCATGTCCTTGGTAGAAGTAGCTGAAATGATGGAAAAACATGATGTTAACAGGTTACCAGTAGTTTGCAGGGGAAAACTCGTGGGTATCGTTGCAAGAGCAGATGTAATTAAGGCGTTAATAAATTAGAAACTTATTATAAAAATAAAAAATAAAAAAATTCCCTCTAATTAATATAAATTAAAAATTACCAATCTTCATGATCTTCTTCATTATCGCTACTTTCTTCTTCTAAACCACTTTCTTCCCAATCTTCATCATCCCAATCTTCATCATCCCACTCTGTCATCAATACACCTCTCAAAAGAGATTTATTAATTAATATTTCATTATATAGCGCCAATATTTAAAGATATCTTTTAACAACACTTCGGTCAATATAATGTTATTTTTATTAAAAATAAAACTTATAATCTTACCTTGAGATATTTTCTGTTAGGTGACTATGACGTTTACTAAAGAAAAATTACGTGTAGAATTTTCAAAAGATTGGGAAAAATATTATAAGACCGAATTCTTGGTCAATCAAGGTTTTATCAGAAAAATTTGTCCAAAATGTGGAAAAGGATTTTGGACTATAGATACAGAGAGAGAACATTGTCCTGATCAACCATGTCAATTTTACGAATTTCTAGGAAACCCGCCAACAACAAAAAGATTCGACTACATTCAAGCCTGGAGAGTCATTGAAGATTTTTTTAAAAAAAATGGTCATGCTAGTATCAGACGTTATCCAATAGTTTGCAGATGGAGACCTGATCTTTTCTTCACAATAGCTTCAATAGTAGACTTTCAAAGAATGGAAAAAAATGGAATATCATTTCAATTCCCAGAAAACCCCTTGATAATCCCACAGTTTTGTTTGAGATTCAACGATATTCCTAACGTCGGCATTACAGGTAGACATTACAGTTGTTTTTGTATGGTTGGGCAACATTCACTCTACGATGGAAGTAAGGGGTATTGGAAAGATAGATGTGTTGAATTAGATTTTAAACTTTTAGAAGGACCGTTTGGCATACCATCAGAAGAAATCATTTTTGTGGAAGACCTTTGGGTCGGTCCTGGTGCTTTTGGTCCCTCATTAGAATATTTTGTCCGAGGCTTGGAAATAGGTAATGCGGTTTTCACACAATTTAAACAAACTAATTCTGGAATGAGTGAGATGAATGAAAAAGTAATAGACATGGGTGCTGGTTTGGAAAGATTTGCTTGGATAACACAAGGCACACCAACTTCTTATGATATAACATTCGAACCAATCTTGAGATATTTGAGAAAACAGACAGGTATCAAATACGACATAGAATTCTTCTTGAAATATTCCAAACTTGCTGGTTCATTGAACTTAGACGAAGTAAAGAACATAAATAAAATGAAAGAAGAAACAGCCAAACAGTTAGGCGTAACGGTAGAATTGTTGAACGAAAAAATTAAACCCTTAGAAGCTTTGTATGCAATCTCAGACCATACGATGGGATTAACCTTCGCTATAGCAGATGGATTATTGCCTTCAAATGTTGGCGGTGGTTATAATCTTCGTGTAATTTTAAGAAGAGCTTTAAGTTTCATCGATGATTTTAGATGGGACATTGATTTGATCGATGTTTGTGATTTACACGCGAAACATCTAAACCCGATTTGTCCTGAACTTTCCGAAAATTTAAACGAAATCCAAAAAGTGTTAGATATTGAGAAAAAAAGGTTTCACAATACAAAATTGAGAACACAGAGGATTGTTGAGATCATAACTCAAAAAGGTGAAACGATAGACGAAGAAAAACTTATCAAACTTTATGATTCAGAAGGCATAACTCCAGAATTAGTTCAAGATTATGTTCCTGATCTGAAAATACCAGTTGACTTTTATGCAAAAGTTACAGAGAAACACATGAGTGAAACTAAAATAACTATTCAAGAGCCGATAGACGTTGGCGGTTTAACACCTACAGAATTGTTAGTATACGAAGACACTAAAAAAATGGAGTTTCAAGCAAAAGTTTTGAAAATGATAAACGACAAGTATGTTGTTCTGGACAAGACATATTTCTACCCTGAAGGCGGTGGTCAAAAATCTGATGTCGGTTTCATCGACAACAGCCCTGTATCTGATGTACAAAAAGTTGGCGATGTTATAGTCCATAGAATAATAGGGAATTTACAAGAAGGCAAGATTGTTAGTTGCAGTATCAATCAATACAGAAGAGATATCTTGAGAAAACATCATACAGGGACACACATAGTCAACGTCGCTGCCAGACAAATTCTTGGCAATCATGTGTGGCAGCATGGTGCAGAAAAAACTTCAGAGAAAGCTAGACTCGATATAACACATTATGAAAACTTGACAGAAGATGAAGTTGAAAAAATAGAAAATACTGCGAATGATATTATTAGAAAAAACCTTTCTGTGAAAATAGAATTATTACCAAGGAATGAAGCGGAGAAGCTATATGGTTTCAGAATATACCAAGGTGGCGTTGTGCCAGCTGATAAGTTGAGGATTGTTTCGATAGGAAGCATCGATCATGAGGCATGTGGTGGAATACATTGCGAAAAAACCGGAGAAGTTGAACTCATTACGATATTAAAAACAAGTAGAATACAGGATGGTATCGATAGGATTGAATTTACTGCTGGTCCTATCGCGGTTAATTATCTTAAGGAAGGAGAAAAATTACTGAAAGAAATTTCTCAATTGTTAAAAGTGAGTGAAGAAAAAGTTCCAGAAGCTGTAAAAGAATTGTTTGAATCGTGGAAGACGAAAAGAAAAGAATTAAAGAAATTAGAAAAGTGATTTGATGATTGCAGAACAAGAATTGAAAGTTTTGAAGAACAAACAAAAGTTACTCAGTCAAGCTGCTGAAACTTTAAAAATTCAAGAAAAAGATTTACCGAGAGTTGTCAAGAGATTTTTGGATGAGATAAAAGAATTTGATGAAAGATTAAAGAAATAAAAGATTAAACTTTGGCACTAACACACCATAATGGTCTTTGTATTAAAACGTCACATATTGTATTTTCTAATTCCTGGTTCGTAGGGTTGTTTATTGTTTTTCCACCGTTCAAGCTAATGATTGAAACCATAGAAATTCCTTCATTCTTAACTATTTCTTGAAGATATATTTGTCCATCAGAATTCTGTGTAATTCTTTCTAAATCCTTCTTTACATTTATACAATCTAAACAGCCAGTCGTGAAAGAATACACTATCAATGTATAGCCTTTTGGTAGCAAGTATCCTTTTTGTTGGTCATTCAATTCGTAATTCAAAATTTTTTCTTGTGGTATTTTTACTTCATCTTTTTTTTCACCGAACATATTAATTAGAGCATAAGTGAAAGTTGAACCAAACATCAGTAAAACAAAAATAAATGCAATAGTTTTATTCTTTTTACTTGTCATATTTACCACGTCTGAATTAATTCACAATTAGTATCTACTTCAACAAAATGATGTGCTTTTCCTTCTCTAAATGAACTGCATTGATTCTCCATTTGATTATCCACAGGTTGTCGTGGGTTATGTGTAACATCGCAGACCCAATCCGGTACATTTGGAATAGGGTTTAATAAACAAGGTCCATTGCTTAAATCTGAATTTGTTTTCAACTTAGAATTACACTCTTTTTTACATTCTGAAATTGCCTTGTCTTTATCAGATATAGGTGTTTGACCGATACATCCACTTACAAAGATAATCCCAACTAGTAATAATATCGATTTTTTATTCATAATCATAATTCCTAGAAATAAATTTTTGCATAGAAAAAACTTAACAAAAAAATGGTTTATTTAATCACTCAGGTTTTTTATTGCGTTTGTTTTACTTTTTCTACTTGTCCTCTGTAAATCTTTGCAAAAGGTGGAACTAAAACTAAATAATCTTCATCAATTCCTACTATATCTCCGTTCATTGCCATAGATGTTTTTCTTAATCTTTCGACAGATCTCTTCAACTCTCCTATGTCTCTTTCTCTGATTTTCTTAATCTTCAAGAAAACAATGTTTCCTTCTCTTAAAAGTTTCTGTATTTCTTCCACATCTCTGTAATCGTTCAAGTTTTCTATCCTTATGTTGACTCTTTTTCTGTCATCTCCTTCAGTGTTAATTTCTATAAACTCATCTCCTTCTGCGGGTTCTTCTTTCTTAAAAATAGATTCAAACACCATAAACTTTCACCTATTTTGCATTTGATACTTAAACTTAAATACTTTATAACTCCCTCTTCACGGCTTCTAACATGCTTACAACGTTCCATATTTGTGTTCTCGTATATATTGGCATGTTTGGGTCATTAATTATCTCATCCAGAACCGATATGGCTGAGCTCAATCTTATGTCCCAATTATTATCAGTTTTTTCAGTTAATTCTTTTTTTGCTTCTTCTGCTGCGGCTCTTATGTTTCTTGGGACAGTTCTATCTTCGATTATTCCATTCAATAGCTTTATTATCGGTTCTAAATTCTTCATAACATCACTCTTTGATCATTTCTCTTAGTTTCGGTTCCATATCTTTCAGCTTAGTTGTTATTCTCTCTTCAGCTTTTTCTAATGTTTTTGTTCTTACATCAAAGCTATCTTTTTTTTCTTTCAACTCATTCTTCAAATCAATGGAATTTTTCTTTATCATTATAGATCCAGTTATTTTATAAGCTTCTTTTTCTTTACTTGCTTCAAGTTCTTCTAAAGCCTTTTCTATCTCGAACATCTGCAGTTTCAAATTTTCTTTCTGTATCATTATCGATTGAAGTTGTTGTTGATAAGCTTGGAACTGACCGAGAAATTTCTTGTCTTCTTCTGTAACCATACTATTCCTCCAATTCTTTTAATGCCCTGACAAGGGATAAATATGAATTGATAACAGCTTTTAAATAACTTATCTTTTTCGATTCGATTTCTATGACTAAATTACCTTTATCAGTCTTCAGATTAATCTTTAAATCTTTTTTTTCCTTTATATCTGGCAATAAACTTTTCATGATTATTTCAGGGTCTTTACATTCTATTTTTATTATAGCTTGCATTCTATCCAGATAAATATAATAGAAAAAAAGAAATAAATCTATCTCGCTTGTACTCTTTTTATTACGGTTGGTCTCATTTTAACGAATATTCTATAACCACAGAAAGGGCATCTGACTCTTTCTTCCGTTTCATCAATCACAGTTCTACATTTTAAACATTTGAAAGTTGCCATATAATCACTCCGATTCGGTCAATCCTGTTGTTGGAGAGTAAGCACCACCAGTAAATTTAACGTTGCATTTCTTACATTGCCAAATACCGGCTGACACTCTTTTAACAGATGTTTTTTTACAGGAAGGGCAGACATACGTTGCTTTTTGTTTTCTTTCTATTTTTTCGAATGCAACTTTAACTCCTCTTCCATACCTTGTTCCAAACTTTCCTGTTAAACCAACTTTTTTTGTCTTTACCATAAAGATCATTTGATTATTTTAAATTTTTGCCCCCCACTCAAGGAATCTAAAATTTTTTTCAATTGTGGGTCATCGATAACATTCTTTATTTGACCAGCCTGATATAATTGAACCAAATAAAGTTCTAATTGTGTTGCCAATTCGGGTTTAACGACCCTTATTCTTCCTAATCTTTCTATAGCATCTTTTGTCAGTATCTTTCTCATTACAACTTTTTTAATTTTTTCTAGTTCTTGGAGCTGTTCCATTTGTTCAGGTGTCAAATAGTTCATTTCTTCACCTCTGATGCTATCTTCTTGATGAATTTCTTACCTCCTTCACTGATTATCCTGCCTTTTTCTTTTGTGTTTTGGTTTTTTTGTATTAGACCAGCTGATTCTAGTTGTTGTAAGCATTTTCTCAGTATACTACCACCAGATCTTCTAAACCTTTGTGGTTTGTGA
Organism: Candidatus Aenigmatarchaeota archaeon; assembly: GCA_026397455.1. Taxonomy (GTDB): domain Archaea; phylum Aenigmatarchaeota; class Aenigmatarchaeia; order CG10238-14; family CG10238-14; genus JASEGC01. The sequence continues at coordinate 8,928 of JAPLUX010000083.1, forward strand.
CCTCTTTCCTTCCTTCCACCATAATATGTTCTTAACCTTTGAACACCGACAGGACCATCTAAATAAATTCTTCTCAAGAGTGATGCCGACCTTGTATACCACCAGTCTTCCTGTTGAGGAGGAAACCTCCTATTCATACCTGTCTTAGCAAAAGTTGCCCAAACAGGCGGTTTAATCGCATCAATCTTTTTCAATTCTTCTTTACAAACTTCGATGAATTTTTTTGGGTCTACATCTTTCATATCAAACACGTGTTGTTCCAGATATCATTATGTAGGCAGTTATGTTTATAACCATTATCAAACCGCCAGCTATCAACAATGCCATCAGTATAATAACGGGTAACGAACCTATTGTACATATTTTAAAACTTTTATCCTTTTCGCATAATTTCCACACCTTTGCGATGTTATCGAATATGTAAAACAAAACGAACGTTGCTATGAAAACTACTGTCAAACTAATACTGATAATTTTCAAGTTTAATGGCAACTTATTCAACCTCTTAATACGGGTTTCTGTATATATTACCACAATTTGTGCATTTAATAATTATGAGTTTTTTTCTCGAGTCTGCCTCAACCTCAGATGTTTTATTCGGTATTAACAATTGATTACACTTCTTACAAAAACTTCTTTTTTGTTCTTTTGTGAACCGAACATTATATCTTTTACCTATTTTTTTGGCAAGTTCTACGTATTTTTTACATCTTTCAGGATGATTCTCAAAGTCAACTTTAGCTATGTTCAACAGCTTTTCAATCCTTTCTTTAGCGATTTTAATTTGCCCCATAGGCTTATTTTTTCTTACCCTTTTGTTCATTCTAACCACATCTTGTTTTTACTATCAAGTAGCGAAAGGTTTAAATACTTTACTGTAATATTCATCAGTATGTTAGTAAACAAATATTACCTAATGTTATCAATTTTACTCATTTCTCTATTTGTCTTTTTAAGTTTTGCTAACCAAGTCAGTGCAACACAATACTGTACCGTTGACATTTACGTAAAGGATCAAAATGGCAACCCCACAGTCAGTGATATCTATATTGATGGTTCATACAAAAATTCTGATGACCATATTACTTTTACTGCTGTGATAGGCACCCATCAAGTTGAAGCCAGAAAATCTGGTTATGAAAATGATGTTGAAACATTCACTTGCGGATGTTCTGAAACAAGAAGGGTCGATTTGACATTAAGAAATATAGAAAGAACCGATATCAGAATAGGAAATTTGGATATAGACTCGAATTATGCTTGTAAGTATGAAGATGAAACTATTAGAATGTCAATTCCAGTAACCCTAGAACATGGGAATGATGACACATATACAGTTGCTAAATTCTATGTGTATGATAATGACGGAAACTGGCATTTCATAGATAAGGATGAAGAGAGATTAGACAGGGGGGGGACCAGAACCTTCAGTGTAGATTTTCATCTTAACGATTGTTTCTTGGACGAAGGAACACACGATGTCAAAGTTATAGTAGAGAGCGATAATTCTAAAAGAACAGCATTTTCTGATTTTCAAGTCAATGATTGTATTTCTACAACATATATCGATGTAGGCTCAATCGATGTCAACAATGAATTCCCAAACAAAGGCGATATAGTTCAAGTTTCAGTTCCTATAACATTAGATTATACTCGTTTTTCAAAATTTGTTTATCTGCATGGTTATGTGGATAATAATCTAGTTAATTCAGATACTATGAAATTTGATGAATCTGGTACAAAGACATACCAATTCACGATAGATACTAACAAATATTCTGCAGGTTCACATACAATCAAGGTTAATGCTGAAGTTAGAGGTAGAACAGACACATCCACGAGAACATTCTCCATAAATTATGGTTATTATGTAAGTGGAATGGAACATTGTCTCTCTATCGATAAAGTATGGACTGACGGTGATTTGAAGGCTGGAGAAAATAACCAAGTCAACGTTAAAGTTTTAAGTTGTGGGTCAAGATACGAGAATAATGTAAAGATGAAACTAGATGCATTCTCTAAGACATACTACACAGGGGAATTTGACATACCTTCTGGAGGCAGCAAGGATGCTTTTGTCACGATAAACGTTCCTGGAGATGCTTCAGAAAAACAAACATTCAAAGTAACTGTTTGGAATGGTTATACTTCTGATACATCGTCAAATGATTTTGTCGTTAACACTGGCGCACCAACCATAAACATTGAACCAGAATTTTTGATGGAAGAATGCCAGAGAAAAAGAATAAGTTTTGATGTTTTAAATGATGGAAAATCCTCTGATACTTTTACAATAAGTTTGACTGGTCTTGGAGATGATTGGGTAACTGGTGTACCTGAAACAATCACGTTGAACCCTGGCGAGAGAAGGACTGTGAATGCTTATATGACAGTACCTTGTGGGACAGAACCAGGTTTTTATGAATTTAAAATTACTGCAAAAGGCTCACCTGAATATTCTGTCACATCAACTATACGTGTAGTTAGAGGTTTAAGATGGCCAGTTTTCCCAACAGGAGTATTCGTAGTTGGAGGAACATTTTGTTGGTTAACATGGTTTTTAATAATTTTAGCGATATTAATATTTCTATTGTTCTTCATAGGTTATTTCTCATTCATGAGCAGTAGAAGAAGACCGATGTTCAATTGTTTGCCCGGTTCTGGTCATTGCTGATTTTTAGAATTCTTATAAAAGCCTCAGACGGGATTCAGGATTCTGAATATCAAAGCCTATAGCTCCTAATTGATATTAGATGTTCTATCTTAAATATCTTCAATGGCTTTTCCCATCGATATTACTCCAATAGTTGAAATAATGAATACGAAGAATTCATACAATCTACCCCTTTCTAAATCAATACTAATCCCTGTAGCCCTTGCATTATTAGTTGAAACTCTCAAGACTCTCAAACCTGTTGCCACATAATGACTTTCATTTTGTTCAGAATAATACGCTGAGAAACAATTTTCTTGACAACTAATAAAAGGTGGATAATAAGCAACTTGAAAAGATAATTCTTTTGGTACTTCTAAATAATTCTGAATGTCTAAAAAAAGCGTTGCTCTTGGCGTAACATTAGATATTTGTCCATTAATAATGAAACTATAATTTTTTATATCGATAAGTGAAAGAATAATTTTTGTCTCGTTTGTATTATAGGATTCGTTAGTTGTAACATTAACTAATGGAACACATTTATCCAAAACCCTCATGTCACAAATTTTTATTTCATCGATTTTCTTGTTTATATCAAACACGACAGTTGCATTTTGTTGTGAAGGCATTAAATTAGAAACAAAAATGCTTATATTAGGGTTTGGAACAGTTAGTGGTATTACATAATTAATGTTATTGAAAGTGATTAGTGTTGCAATAGTATCAATGTTCGCCTTATAATTTAAATTAAAAATAATATTCATATCGGTATATGTGAAAAAAATGTCATAATTTAAAATAAGGTATACATCAATCAGAAAAAAAAGACCTAAACCAAAAAAAGCTATGGATTTTCCATGTTCTATTTCAGTTTTAAATAAAAAACTAATGATAGTTAGATAAAATCCAAAAATAATCATTATAATAGCACGCGAAGTACTATAAAGATTTTTATATTCTAAATAACCAAAAATTCCAGCAATCAAAAAAAAGATTCCAATCACAAGCATTATCATTTCAATTATATCATATAGGAAGCTACCCATGTTTATTCATATACAAAATTAATCTTTAATCCTTGATTCTTTATAAGTTTAAAACAAAAAAACTGGAATTAGATAATTTTTGTTCTTAAAAAAGATTTAAAAGAGTAAGATTCATATTCTTTTTAGATAAAGATGGGGTGTTAATGAGGAATAAATTGTTTGCTCTTATCTTTTCAATATTTCTTATCTTTTTTATTATCCAAAGTATAAACGCGCAAGATTTAAAATATAATCCAAATTGTACATTTTATCCCCATATTGAATTATATAATTATTCTATAGAATTACTAGGTCAGAAGGAATTTGATTCAAAATTAATACAGAATACTCGAGGGACAGTTATATTCAAAATTCAAATCTTAGGAAATTGGACAAATTTAACTTCCTATATTTCCCCCGTTTATACTGTTTATTGTGGTGGAGAAAAATATCAGCAATTTGGGGGTTTTGGTGGGTTTGTAAATACTTTTTATTTAAATGATGGAAATTTATCAACAGAATTTACATGGAATAGTAGTTTTCTAGTTCCTGAAAAAAGATTTTGTAATGCAATAGGTGATATATTTGCTATAAATGATACGTGGACTCAAATAAGTGGATGTAGTTACTGTGCTTGTTTTATTGAATCCCTTAGTCGCAATAGTTACGCTACACATGATAGCTATAGCACAATGACTCTGCAAGAGTTTTTATCAGAAAAGCAACTAGAAGAACAAAAATCCCAAGGGACGATGAATTTGCAAATCAGAGATTTAACTGTTGCACTTTACATTTTAGCTTTAATAACCTTATTTGTTAGCAAAGATTTTACACGTGCTATTGAGAATTCAAGGAATATACTCGGTTTCTCAATTATTTTTATCATAGGCTTTTATATTTTGATTTTTGCTCCTTCATCAAATTTACTATTAATTCCCAAATCTTTGTCAAGAATAATCAATGTAATAAGTGGCATGCTTGTGATTTTTGCTTCTGTAATGGTTCTATTCAAGAATTTTTTGGCAAATCCTAAAAGGAGTAAAAGAGTGAGAAAATTTTACTTTCCTTATCTAATAAATTTGCTTCTTGTTTTATATTTTTTTGTTGGTTTTTTATTTGTAATTAGTATGTTTTCACTAATATTTTCCGATAGTTTTACTAGATTTTCTGGAATTTTAATATTATCATATTTTGTTTGTGTAGCGGCACTTTTTTATTTAATTAAGGATTTTAAAAATGAAATTTTAGAAAATTACAGAGAATTTAAAAATCTATTTTCAAAATTAATTATAAAATTGTATGACTGGATTTTAAAGAAATTAAAGAAAAAGAAATAATCCCTAGAATTAAATAGATTTTTGTTCTTGTAGTACTGAAAGCAAAATATTTAACTTTATAATCTCATTAATAAACGATTTAAATGGTAGATATTACAGGTTTATTCTCTTATATTTTATTTACTTTAGGTCCTTATGCACTCGGATTAATAGCATTATTCACAGTGGTTACTTTTATTTTTATTCGTTCAGTTTACATTGCAATAATTGTAGGAATTGCTGCAGGTCTGATTGTTTTTGTTCTTACCTATAATATTGTACATCCCTATATACCTTCACTGCCACCACTCCCAAAATAAGATTTCTGGTATAAATTAAGTGAGAGATGTTCGTTAAAGGCTTTATTATTCATAACACGGAAGCCTCAGTCGGGATTTGAACCCGAGATCTCCACATTACCAGTGTGGCGCTTTAACCAGGCTGAAGCTACTGAGGCATTCAATAAAATTTTCAATTCCAAAATTTATACACTTTATTTAGTGATTTTTTCTACTATAAAATCTTTGAAAATTAGAACTTTATCCCCTTTCTTAACAGAAATAGAAGGGTTTATTTTTACATGAATTTTTCTACCTTCGTTATCAACAACAGCCTCTTTTTCTTTCAGTTCGATTACTTTTCCAGTCGTCGTTAAACACATGATTATAAAATACACAGAGAATTATTTAAATTTCTCATCTAATTTTCTTCTTTTGGTTTTTCTTTAAAACAAAACTCTCTGAAATCGCAGTAGTCACAAAGTCTTGTTTCTTTCTTCGGGAATTCATCCAACACTGGTTTCTTGCTTCTGATCGTATCTATATCATTCTTTATCTCTTCTATATCTCTTTCTGAGATGGGATAGAAAACACTCTCACCAGTTCTCAAATAATAGAAGGAAATATGCTTTGGCATTTCTCCGAACAATTTATTCCAAAGAAATGCGTACGCCTTACCTTGCTTCAAATGTTCTTCTGGTATGAAATGTGGGAATGGACATTTTGAAGTCTTATAATCGACTATTGCGATTCCTTTTCCGAATAGACTCATCGTCTTGTCAACAAACCCAGCCATATCTTCTTCTTCCAATTCCAATTTCATTTCCATGTTTTTTGGATAAAAGAATCTTTTTATCTCTTCTTCAAACCATTGTGAATTCTTGTCCAGTTCCCTCATCTTGCTCATCAAGGAAAATGCAAGTTTTATCGCGTAGAAATTCAAGAATTCTTTTGTTTCGTTTAAGAAGCTTGTCTTTTGACTTTCACTGCTGAAGCAATCCTCATACAATTTTCCTATCTGGTTCCATTCTGTTTCGAGTAAAGAGAATAAAACTTTCCTGAATTTTTCCCACACCTCTTGCCAATTTTTTCCTTCCTCTATGTCAGTCAGATCAACAAAAGTGAAAAAATGTTCTAAGACACGATGAACGATTCTCCCTCTAACCATTGATGGTCTAGGTTTTTCTTCTATCTTTCTGATGAATTTATAGAAAAATTTTCTTGGGCATCCGAAGTAGCATGCTATGCCTGTTGGAGATAGCCTGATATGATTATTCTTTTCCATAAGGATCACAAAAGTATGATGTATTATTGTTCGGACTAATTAATATTGTTTTATTTGATGGATTCAGCGAAATCGATTAAAACTTTTCTTGGGTCTTTTGCTTTCACGACGCCTGATGCAAGCAGAACTCCTACTGTCCCCAATTCTAAAGCTTTCTTTACATCTTCACCTTTTGTAATCCCAGCTCCACAGAGAACTTTAATGTTAGGATTAATTTTTTTAATCACATTCACAGTCTTTTCAACAACTTCTGGTTTTGTTTGTGACACGGAAATGCCAGAACCGATTAACTCAGGAGGTTCGTACACGATGAAGCCTGGATTGAATTTAGCGATTTCTTTACTTTCGTTAACATCAGCAGAACAACAAACTGTTATTAATTCATAATCCTTTGCTGTTTGTATACATTCTCTGATTTTATTCAACTCTAATTTTCTTTCTGAATGATTTATTAAAGTGCCAACAGCACCGGCTTGTTTTAACGCTAAAGCAGAAACATGTCCCGTGAATGCTCCAGGTTTTATCGGGTCTAAATGTTGTGATAGTATCGGTATGTTGATTTCTTTTGATATGGAGCAAATGTCAGTGAATTGTGGGGCGACTGCGATTTCGATTTTATATTCTTTAGAAACTGACTCACATATCTTTGCTAATTTTAAAGCATTCTGACCAGTACTTTCTTCATAACATTTGAAATTGACTATTATCAATGGAATCTTCATTAAACTTATTTTCGTCTAATATCATACTTCTTGTTCCACTCTTTGGGTTTTTGAATGCTATTCCTAACCCTTTAGAGAATTTTTTCCTACAGATAGAATAAAAATATGCGGTGCTGCCATAAGGAGTTGCGACTATAAAACCATCACTTATCTGTTCATCCTCTATATTTTTTCCGTTAATCATTATTTTTAACCTCAAAGCTTTGGTCGGAATTTTATGATGAATGCCTACTTCGTTTAATCCTATCAATTTTTTGGTTGAATCATCATTTACGATTACTTCAACTTTCATCTCTTCTTTTATCTTGTATTTTTTTTCTCTTAATGAGTTCAATACTTCAGAATAATCGTCTTCCTTAGATTTCACACAAAATTTACTGTGTTTGACCATTATCCTTGGGATGCCAGGATATACTCTTTCCCCGTACAATGCTGTCCCATCACCACCGAATGATATGACAACATCAGGATTTTTCTTGTCTGACTCTAAACCAAACTCTGACAATTTTTCTTCTATTAATTCTCTTTCTTTACCAATAATAGCAACCTTCATTCAATCACTTATTCATCTTTCTCCAATCCAAGACCATCATCGACTTGATGCCATGTATATAGTTGTAGGCAGTCAACCCAGCCTTTGCTCCTTCTCCAGCAGAAACAACAATCTGTTTAAACGGTGTATCAGTGACATCACCTGCAGCAAATATACCAGGACAAGAAGTTTCACAGTTTTTGTTGACCATGACTTGATTATTATTCAATTTGACTAAATCTTTTATAAAATCGGTCTTAACCTCAGACCCGATCTCGATAAAAACTCCCTCGACTTCTATTTCTTTTCTCTTTTTTGTGTTTGCATCTTCGATTATAACAGATTTCACTGTTTTATTCCCTTTAATTTCTGCAACTATGCTATTCAAAACAAACTCAACATTTTTTTTCTTTTTTACTTCATTGACAAAAGATTCAAAACCACGGAATTCATCCCTTCTATGGATGAGATAAATTTTCTTAGCGATATCACTCAATAAGATAGTTGCATCGAGAGATGCATTACCACCACCTACCACAGCGACAGTTTTACCTCTGAATAATGGAGCATCGCATGTTGCACAGTAAGAGATGCCTTTTCCAGTGAATTCTTTTTCACCAGGGACATTCAAATTTCTAGGAGTTTTACCGAACGCCAGAATGATTGTTTTTGATTCATACTCTTTTTCCGTTGTTTTAACGATGAACGTTTTTCCTTTATGAGTTATTTTCACAACTTCATCATAAACAAATTCAACGCCGAAACCCTTCACTTGTTCTTCCATCGCCTTTATCAGTTTGAACCCTTCTATCTCCTTAAAACCAGGATAATTCTCTATACGTTCTATGTTTATTGCCTCACCGCCCAAATCTTTTGATAATATCAGAGTCTTTAAACCCCTTCTAGAAGTATAGATTGCAGATGTCAGTCCAGCAGGTCCAGCCCCAATTATTATCACGTCATACATACAATCACTATAATATTTATGAAATTAAAGGATTT
>JAPLUX010000171.1 GCA_026397455.1 Candidatus Aenigmatarchaeota archaeon
GTTTTGGACGCCTATGCCACCTGTTGCACCACCGCAAATCGCCCTGTAACCTCTTTTTGGGTTCAAACCCAACGAGTCTTGTATCATCCCTTCGCCGAGTAGTTGACCTGCAAAATGGTCAGAGAAATAACTTACGATTAAAGCGTCGATCCAGCTATTGTCAAATGGTTTACCCATGTCTTGCGAAAGTTGTTCACGTGCCATGTTGTATGCTTGAACGCACATGTCTGTGATGCTGCAGTCGGGTCTGCTTTTGCTGTGTGGTATTACTCCGCCACCGATTACTGCCACTTCTCTTGGTTTGAATGTCATGCTTAGATTCCTCCTTTTTTTATTATGGTTTTTAGGCATTCCATTAGCCACCAAGAATTCGTATCCTTGGATTTTAGGGGTCTTTATATATCACTACCTGACCAGGGTCATCGACTCCCGCGACCATTCTCGCGTTCATAGTCACGTGACTGTGAAGTTGTGATATGATGAGAAACAAAAAAAGGGATTGTGGGTTGTCAATGATCTTTTATGCCGCGCATGCTAATGAAAACAAATGAAAACAATGACACTGAAATTATAAGCATCGTGATGAAGAGCATAGCTAGATTATAAAAGGATTCTCCAGTATATGCAAAGCAGCCAGTGTCAGCAAATGCAACCATTATGCTCGATATTAAGATTAGTATTATATTCTTCAATGTCTTCACCTCCTGACGTTCACAACGAGTGAGAGATTTGTACAGACTTTATGACATGTAGGTATGTGTAGATGAAGTAGATCACTGCAAATGTCGTTAGGATAATCTCGAAGAATAGTATTACTGGATTCCCTTCCACTGCTATAAAGTAGCCATGTTGAATTATGTCGGTAAACACTAGAATCTGTAGAAATACTGAGCCCGCAATACAAGCCAAGCCGAGTGTATGGAATAGTGTTCGAAGTCTTCTATTTATGTATCCCATTTCTTTCCCCTCTGTGGTAGTCCGGGAGAGATTTGAACTCTCGTTGGCAGGGTCAAATCCTATTATGCTAGACCGCTACACCACCGGGCTTCGAATATAGAAAAAGGGGGAAGTTGTTGATCAGCTCTTACAACCCTGGTATGATTCCTTGTACGAGTTTTTTTGCAGCTTCAGGACCATGATCCCTTCGGATTTTCGAGATTGATCGCAATGCTAATCTGCAATTTTCATCTGCAATACCATCGCACAACTTTCTTACTCTGTTTGGTCGAGTGCCATTATGTATAATCTTGTTGATTATAGCTATGACTTGCGGTGATTCTTTGTTCCTTCTTATGTGGGTTCTTATGAAATTTTGCAGTTGTTGAGGTATTTGTACATGTTCCTTTTTAGACTTCTTTGACGACTTCTCCACCTCCTTTCTCCTAGCTAAATCACCAGCCCTCTGAATTAGAAAAAAAGGTGGGAGTTATTGACTTCCTTGGTTGCATCATTGAGACTACCTTACGGGCTCAACGACTATCATTGTCAGCGTTGACCTAACTTTGTCGAGTCTCCTGACCTTCCAAGTCACGGTGTCCTTCAGTTTATCCATAGTGTCCGCTTGAACTATTGCAACAACATCGTAGACGCCGTAGACAGCAAAGGCATTGTCCTTTCCTACTCCTTCGACTTTTTCCAGCTGACTCAGCACATCCGCTTCTGCGCCTATCTCCGTATTTATCAATACGAATGCTTTTGGCATTTTTTTATTTTACGCTCCTTTGCAAAGGATTTCTGGAGTACGCCTTTATCCAAGACACCATTGAAACGCATGAAAGACTTTGTTTTTCGTACTCCGTCAATGGATAGCATAGAAATCATAGAAATAGTAGTAAGCAAAGGTTCATCTAAAGACAGTATTGACAGTATTGTCTAATCGATGTTTTTGTGATTTTTTGTGTGTATTGGATAAAAGTATGATAGGAATAATTTTCTGAAATAAAGGTTAAATACCTGATTTCTATTAGTATAAGAACCTTCATCTACTGTACTTTTTTTCTATATCTTTCATCTTGTTAACTCTTCTCAGATGTCTGTCCCCGAGGAACTCAGTCTTCAACCAAACTTTAACCATGTCTTTAGCTGTCTTTTCATCGATCATCCTAGAACCAAACGTCAACACATTAGCATCATTGTGTTCTCTGCTCAACTTTGCCGTCTCAACGTTATGACAGAGAGCAGCCCTTATTCCAGGAACTTTGTTGGCAGTCATGCACATCCCAATACCAGAACCACATATCAATATCCCTCTATCATACTCTTTTTTAGCTACATTCTCAGCAACTTTCAACGCATAGTCAGGATAATCCACAGACTCATTACTATCAGTCCCAAAATCTTTATACTTGTAACCTAAATCATCCAAGAATTTCTTTATCTTTTCTTTTAATTCAAAACCAGCATGATCAGAACCGATAGCAATCTTCATAATTAGGATTTGTCTAGAATATTTATAAACATTTTCTGAAAGATCGAGCAGAATGTTTTTTTATATACTATATACTAATATCTATATAATATATCTCAAAAAAGAAAAAGGAGGGAATGGGGGATTGCGGACCCGCATTTGTTTATGGTATTCCGAAGAAGATTTCTAGGTTACCAGTTCCAGTTTCCTTAGGTTCTCCGTACAAGATGACTGGGATGTTAGCGTGGTTATTCGTCACAGCAACGTGTATGTCCGTTATTTCGGCAGTGATTTCATCTCCGGCTACAGTCCATTGATTCGTGTATTGGCCGTTCTTGATTATCTGAATGGGGCCATGACAGTTTACTTGTACCACCAATTCTCTGAACAAGTCTGTCAGCATCGGATCCACTGTGTATGTCCATCTGAACTTCAGCGATTCTATCAGGAATTCCTTGAGTTGTGTCGATACTGGTACATTGAAAGCTGTGTAGAACGCACAATCAGTTGTGAGACACATAGTTGATGAGTAGATGGTGGGAACGAAGACCGGAAGAATCTGCCCTTTGGCGATGTGTATTGGTATAGTGATAGCGCGTTGGAAGTCACTGGAAGCATAGGCTAGATTAGAAAAGCAAATGATAGATATGGAAGCCAACAACATCACAGCATTTTTTTTCATCATAGTTTAATCTCCTATCTTTTACTCAGTTTATCCCATTTTTTCGAACCAGGGATAGAGACTAACTCTCGGACCGGTGTCAATGAAGGTCCGATAAAGCTCTTGAGCCTTTATTAGTGTTGCCTAAAGAACGCTTCGATATAGTTTTTGACATCATAGTTTAGCCTAGAGGGCTGCTTGTCAAAGGAAAGAGCCGAGAAAGATTTGCTTAAAGCTTTCCTTTCTCTACACGTGATATAGTTAACACGTGATCATGAATTTTCGTGGGAATAAAGGGTAAAGACTCGTGAAGATAAAAAATAATCAATTTCCATATAGTACATAGTAAATAAAATTAAGGAATTCAATCTTCAGTTCCTTTTGTATGATTTCATTGATTTTTGGAATAAACATGAAATTATTACTTTTGTTAAAACTACAACTCTATAACGATTATTTTTTAAGAATTAAAACGTTATTTTTAAATTAGATAGAAAATTTTCTTATACTGGAATTTTATAGTAAATTTAACATAAATTAAAGTTTGTCTTCACTCAATGTTTGCATGTCTTTTTTTAAGGTCCATCTCACCTTCTTCGTACAACTTCATGAGTTTTGTGATGACAGAATCGAGGAAAATCATCGTTGAAAGTTCAAACAGACCTCCTAATGGCGTCAAAGGCTCATGTGCCCCTGTCAACTGTCCTGATATATAATCATGTTTCATGCCTTTCATTTCTCTTCCCCCTATCACAACGATGGAATCTGCTAACTTTGCAATCGGTGAATCATTGAAAGATGTGATTACAACAATCGTAGCTTTGATTTCTTTTGCTGTTTTTACAGTTGTCAACGTGGCACTGGTCTTACCTGAACCTGAAATCGCTATCAATAAATCGCCTGGTTTGACTGGAGGACTAATAGTTTCCCCGACAACATAAACATTAAAACCTAGATGCATGAGACGCATGGCAAAAGCTCTTCCGACTAGACCGCTTCTGCCTGCCCCGGCAACGAAAATATTCCTGGAATGGACGAGTTTTTGCATGAATTCGTCTACTTGTTTCTCACTCATCTTATCCAAGACTTCTTTTATCATCTTGTTGATTTCTTTCGCAGTTTTAATTACCATTCAAACCATCTTTTCTAAAACTAATTTTGTTGCATGAGCTGGATCTTTAGATTTTGTTATGAAACTACCTATTATAATTATATCTGCCCCAGCTTTTATAACGTTTGGGACGTCTTTATCCGTCATTCCACCAGCAGCAGAGATAGGAATTTTGACTTCTTTGCACAATTCTCTCAGCGTGGGATAAGGATATTTAGACTTCTTCTGTTGATCGATGCCGAGATGGAGTGATACCATTTTAGCGCCCATTTTTTCCAATTCTTTTGCTCTTTTTACAGGATTTTTTACGTTGATCAAGTCACAACAT
>JAPLUX010000184.1 GCA_026397455.1 Candidatus Aenigmatarchaeota archaeon
TTTCTTCTACTGTCTCTGATTATCTTATATATCTTATCATTGGAATAATTTCTGGATTATCATTATTCATTGCTTCTAAAACTCCTTTTTCTACCTTGGGAAAAAATATGATATCAATCTCAATTTCACTCTTTGTTTTAGTTCTTTTCATGCGTACGATTGTAGTAGTTGTGAATGTTCCGATGGATATAGGAAAGGATTTTATAGATTATCTTTCTCCGGGGCTTAATCAACAAGTGAAATATGGAATAATTCTGTTGATCATAGGGATTGTCTTACTAGTAGTCAACTATATTATAAAAAAGAAGACTCTTAAAAAGAAATAACTATTTTATTCTAACAGCGTACTTGCCTGCGGCGGTTACGCCTGCTTCTTTTGCAATCTCGGACTCGGCATTAAATATGACTATAACACCTTTCCAACTTGATGTTAATTCGCTGCTCTTGCAAGCAGGACAAAGGTTTCCTTTTAACAGCCTTCTACAGCTTTTACAAGCCTTTTCTGTCATTTCTTTCCACCCCTTTTCTTCCTTTCTTTTGGCTTTTCTTCCTTTGGTTTTTCAACCGTCTCTAGCCATTTAATTGACCCTAGCATTGGCTGCCTCATGGTTAAGCCTAGTTTGCTTTGTTCCTTAAAACTGATAGAAATTATTCTAGCTCTGACTGAATCCCCTTCTTTTAGTATCTTTCTAGTTTGCTTTCCGACTAGTTGTGAGTTCTTCTCGTCGTAACTTACAAAATCATCCATAATCTGTGAAACATGAACCAACCCGTCAAGAGCACCACATCTTACAAAGGCCCCAAACTCAGTTATATCCACAACTTCACCCTCTACAACTTCATGTTCTTTAGGCATCCAAGTTAAAAGTTTAAATGAAACAGGATAGTAAACTGAAGGATCTCCTGGAAGTATCTTGCCCTCTCCAACCTTTTCTATGTCAGTTACTGCTAGAATTACTCCTACATCATTATCTATTTTTCCTTCGAATTTTTCTTCTATAGACTCTCTAACAGCCTGTTCAGTATCAAGGTTGAGTTTGGTTGGAGATACTGGTATCTCCTCCTCCGCTGTTACTATTTGGTACATTTTCTTTTTTCCTCCCTTTGAAAATAAAAGCTAAAAGACATAAAATCAAATAAAAAAATATTATATCAATTAGTATGAATGGTATATTAAAGTTATTATGATTTGTCCCAAAAAAATCCTGGAATTTCTTTCCTTTCAGTTCTTCTAAAAAGTTCTTCAACTCTTCTAATTCTTCCTCATTTAAGGTTAATAAATCTTGCGTTTTTTCAAGCATCTTATCACCTATCAAGACTGTTATAAGGACGTCATCTGGTATCGTTCCTTTAAGTCTTATCAATCCTATCGGCCTAGCTTGAACAACTATGCCTTGCTCAAGATGTTCTACTGTCAGAACCAAGGCATCTAAAGGTTCTGCGTCAATATGATGAGTTTTAGGGATAAAACCATAGGAACCAGGGAAGGGTTGAGATAAAACTTTCTTTAGAATAAATGCCTCTGATTTCTCATCGAATTCACAGTAACTTTTAGAACCTTTCTCTGAGGTTATAAAAACATTTATTTTGTCTGATGAACCTGGTTGCAGTTTATTTATCTCCATCATATCACTAAGCAATTATAGGAGCTATAATTAATGCTACCAAAG
>JAPLUX010000119.1 GCA_026397455.1 Candidatus Aenigmatarchaeota archaeon
AATTTGTGAAAATTTTATCATACAGCCTGAGGTGTGCAGATGAGAAAAATTACATATTCTTTTATCACATTTCTATTACTCTTCTTTAACTCGATGAGTTTGGTTATACCAGCTTTTTGTTGTAGTGAAAATGGTCAGAAAAAATGTTATGTCTCAGGTGTTTGTTGTTTGCAAAACACAGAAGATGAATTTTGGAGTCTAACTAGTTGTCGCAATTTTAATGTTTGGGTAAAACCTGAAAAAATGATGTTTACTCTAGGATTAAAAATCCCAGTTAACCTTTACATTGAAAATAAAGGAGCTTATACAGACAGTTATGTTGTTAATTACGAAAAATACGATCCTAACATAATCGTTGACTTGACAGGTGTTACTCCAACTGGAAGTTTAGCCCCAGGTGAGATAAAAATACTCTATCCTAGGATAGCAGTATTATCCACTCTTACTAATGGTAAGTTAGTTTTCATGATTAATTCAACCCAAAATTCAACCTTACAAAATAATGCAACTTTAACTATTATGGAGAGTGATTATCCTTTAAGTTTACCAGACTTTGATGTTTTTGGATTGATAGAAATACTCATTCTAGTGGTTATTATGTATCTTGTTAGTCGTATGCTTTAAGTTATTTTTAGATATAAAACCAAATATTATCTCATGTTTAAGAAAATTAATTCTCTATCAATAGTAATCTCCTTCTTCATCTTTTTATTATCCTTGTACAACACAAAAGCAGATAAATATCTATCAGATTGGAACATCACTGTCAACTTAAGCACTTTTAATGATGAAATCACTGGTCTGGCAGTAGACTCTAACAACAACATCATAGTGTCTGGTTTTGGTAGAACTAGTTTTACTGATGGTTACTGGAACATATCGAAGTTTAACTCAACTGGTTATTACCTCTGGAGCTATAAATTTGATGGAAACTATGGGGATGATCAGGCCTCCGTTGTGGCTGTAGATAATCAAGATAATTTTGTAGTAGCCGGTTACGAAAGGGTTTCTCCCGCTTCTTCTCCTTCAAATTATAGTTGGAGGATCATGAAATTCGATAGTTCAACTATCCCCACTCAAATATGGAATATTACATATAACATTACCTTGAATAGCGATAAACCTTTGGATTTAGCAATAGACAACGACAACAACATCACAGTAGTCGGTTATTATAATCCTAAGTCTGGTGATTACGGATGGCATATCGTGAAGTTCGGTAATGATAGCACTTATCTCTGGAACAGAAGTTTTAATTTTAGCAGTGGTATCGATCAAGCCTATGGTGTAGCCACGGACAATGACAACAACATCACAGTAGTCGGTCTGGATAGATTACCCGATGGTAATAATGAATGGAGAATAATGAAGTTCGACAAGTACGGTAACAGCTTCTGGAACCGCACAGTAAACTTTAGTACCAATGGTGATCAAGCCTACGATGTAGCCATAGATCATGACAACAACATCATAGTAGTCGGTTTTGATAAAAGCAGAGGTTCGAGTAATGATCAATGGAGAATAATGAAGTTAGACAAGGAAAACAACATCATCTGGAACACCTCATACGACCTATCTCCAGCGGGAGACACTGCAAGAGCCGTAACCATAGATCGTAATAGCAACAACATCACAGTAGTCGGTTACAATTATTCAACTGATTATGGATGGTATGTTATGAGAATCGGTGCTAACGACAACGCCACACTTTGGACCTATTATGATAACCCCAGCCCTTCCAGTGATCAAACTAGGTCTGTAGTAGTTGACCATAATAATGATATAATAATCGGGGGGTATGTAACTTTATTAAACCCGAATAACTACGCATGGAGGATAATGAAATTCAAATCAGTTAGATGCGGTAATGGTCGCATAGAGTCAACTGATGAAGAATGTGATTACATGGCTTCAAATCCTCATGCACCTTGTCAACCCTTTGAACGCTGTGATAATACTTGTCAATGTGTTGATTTCAGACCAAACATGTTTGGTTGCAGATATTTTGATTATTGTGAAAATGGACTTGCTCCAAACGATCCAACCACTTTATGCTCAAGTAATTGGGATTATTATTGTCATACAGAAGACCCAAGTTTAGTTACATTAATACAAGGATTGTGTGAAGATTCAACCTGGGTAAATCATTCGTGGATGACCTGTCCAAATGGAATAGCAAGTTGTGGAACTCATGGAGAAGGTAATGGAATTTGTGAAACAGGAGAATCACACACTTCATGTCCAGCAGATTGTCCGTAGGTGAGAATATGAAAAAAGAAATTATTACAATTGTATTTTTCTTATTTTTATTAGAGTTAGTTCTCGCCCAAGAGGCTAAAATAGATATAGAAAACTCTGGATTTGGAAAAACGCCAAAAGAAGTTTTCTTCACGATTCATAACGTAGGAACTGTCAAAATAACTAATCCTACTGTTTATATTGACGGGAAGGAATACGAGAAGACATCATCATCAATCGCTCCGAACGGTGGATACGAAGTAATGTACTATCTAGAACCTGGTGAACATTTAATAGAAGTAAGAACACCTGAAGGGGCTTATGATTCTGTTAAAATAACAGTATCTCTTCTTCCAGAAAAACCTTACAAACCACCTGAAGAAACCAAATCATTCCTAGAAGAAAATATAATGATAATAGGTTTGGTAGCACTCGTAATAATCATTGTGATAATTGTATGGCTATTCACAAGAAAACCAAGATTAAAATTATAGTAACGATTGTCATAATCATCCCAACAGTAACTATTCTTTTATTCTCTAAATATCAAAAAGTTGAGATAATCTATTTTACAAACCCAAATTGTTTGCTTACAAAAGACACTGACCAGATAATAAAAGAAATAAAAGTAGATTTTGGAGATAAAATAACAACAAAAGAGATTACAATGAACATGTATCCAGACGATAAACCAGATACAGAAGAAATCAAAAAATTAAGAGATAAATATCAAGTCTATGGAGTACCAGATATAATAATAAATGGAGAAA
>JAPLUX010000134.1 GCA_026397455.1 Candidatus Aenigmatarchaeota archaeon
AATGATGTTTTTGAGCGTTCCTCTGAACTCTTTTGTGCCTATTGCACGTGTCGCTTTGTCTGAAAAGACGTGGACGTACTCAAATTCTGAGTTTAGGACGTTACTTGCCATAGCTGGCTGTGAATTTATCTTATCCCAGATGATTGTATCGCAGTATTTCTCTTTCATTTGATAAAGAAAGTCAATGAGAGGTATTTTGTTGCCTGATATGCTCTGTAGGTTAACGAAGGAGTAGTCGGAGAACTCTAAACTGACCAGTGTAGACGTGTTTAAGAGCGATAAATAGTCCTCATCAGACCTATCGTCATCATTATTCTCGTATTTACCGCTTACACCCATCTTTTCTTCTGTTGGTGTCTTTCCTGCGTTGTATGGAGGTGATGTGAAGCTAATATCTGCTCGTTTTCCGTCCATAAGCGTTGAAACTGTCTCCCAATCAGTCGAATCACCACACATAATTCTATGTCGACCTAATTGATAGACTTCTCCAAGCTTACTTACAGGCTCAGCATCATCTGGCTCTGTTTCTTTCTCTTCTTTTGTTTCAAGGTCTTTCAAAAGCTCGTTTAAATCCTTTCCTACGTCAAAATTGACCTTAAATTCACCTAAGAATGATACATCCTCCTTAAAAGGAGTGATAAGACTGACCATGTAGTCTTTTACGTAGAATCCGACTGAATCATTATCAGAAAGAGCGTATTTTAGCTTCTCTTTCTCGTCTTTCGGATTTACAATCGATACCCAAACCTTCTTTTTACCTAGTTCTGTATATGCTTTGAAGCGCATATTACCACCTATTACTTCACCATCTGGAGTGATGATTAGAGGTTTGTATTCACCTAATTCTGCTATTTGCTTCTTGAGTCTATCAAAATCTTCAGGTTTTACACTACGAGGATTATCCTGCCATTCATGCAGTTTTTCTATCGGCCAATAGAGCTTATTGTCTCCTGCCGCGATCGTCGTATTCTCTGACTTTTTTGCCTGTTGCTTTCCAGCCATTTGGATCATTTCTTAAATTGTAATGATGGTTATTGATTATCTTTCCTTTTTTATTTGTAGCAACCATTTCTCCTGTTGGAGTCTTCCAAAACGCAACAGCTTCTTCGTGAGTGTTGATATTTATTGAGGTAGGTGTAGATTCAGCGTCCTTATCATACATGTAGGCAGTGTCACCGCACTTAGGACATGGTTGAGTTGGATACCAGCCTTTATAGGCGATAGTGAACTTATGTTTGTTCAAACATTTATATGTTACTTTTTCGTCTTTTTTTGCTTTTGTGTTTTTAGTAAACATTTTATCTATTGTTTGTTATATTTCTTTTAGCCTCAAAAACCAAGTCTTTGAGAACTCTGTAGTTTTTGAAAAGCTCTAGTGGATTACACGTGGCTCTTCCTGAGAAATACTCTGTAGAAAGACGCTGTGCCTCTACTTGAGGTTCAAATAGAAAGTATATGACTGATGTTGATGTTGTGTCCACTCCTTGAAACTTGACGGAAGTGGCGCTGTTTAAGAAAGAAGCTAAAGGTAAAGAATTGGTTCTGTATGTATTACTCATATTTTAAAATTCATATCTAATTTTTGATATCTCTAATATCTTATTCCATGTTAGCACAACCTTTTTCGATTTGCAATACGCAAAAGCTCTTCTTACTGCTTGAGCTATGATTTGACAATCAGCGTCGCAATACAACTTAGGATTGAAGTGTTTGTTCTTCGGTAGAATCACTTTTCCTCCACAAACTGGGCAGAGTTGGGTCATATACTTTAATCCATTCAAAACTTATATTATCACACTCATCGTAAAGCTTAACATTAGTAGTTATATTAAAGTGGAGTAAGCAACGCGGATTCACGCAGAGATAGAAAATATTCGGACAGTCGAGCTTATGACCGTTTTCATAGTATGTCTTTCTGTAGACGGTTTCAGGTTTCTTGCACCTCGGACATGTCTGAAACATGATATCCATATTTAATATAACGAACTAAAATAAATGTACC
>JAPLUX010000027.1 GCA_026397455.1 Candidatus Aenigmatarchaeota archaeon
AAATGCCTTTCAAACCAGGTTCATTCGTTTACAAGGCGGATGATGGGTTAGTAAAGAGAGTTTTAGACTTGAAGAATTCTGGGTTGTACGTTGGGTTGTTGGACGGTTCTGAAAACTTGAAAGTATACCTTGACCCTAAACTTTTGATAACAAAACACTTGGCTGTCCTAGCAAAATCTGGTTTTGGTAAATCTTACTTCATCGGAGTTCTATTAGAAGAATTCATCGAGAATAAAATCCCTGCTGTTGTCATAGACCCACACGGAGAATACATTTCTTTAAGAGACCCGAACAGAAAACAAGAAGAAATAAAGTACATGCCGACGTTCGATATCAAGCCAAAAGGTTATAAAAAAGAAACACAGGTTTACTGCCTTGAAAAAAACTTGATGGTCGGGGCTAAAAAATTGAAGTTTAACGGAAAATTGAACCATCAAGAAATATTCGATATGTTGCCTTTCAGGTTGACTTCTAGCCAGATGAGTATCATATATTCAGCGGTCCAAGACATAGGTAAACCAGATTATACTCTTGACGATTTAAGAAAACAAGTCCAGATTTCAGACAGTAGGGCAAAATGGAACGTTTTACAAGTAATAGATTTCTTGAAACTCACAGGTCTCTTCGATAGCACCAATTACATAAAACCAACTGACTTGGTGAAGAAAGATACTCTGAGTATTTTAAATTTGAAAGGGATTGAACCTGACGTTCAGCAATTAGTCGTTTATAAAATCGTCAGGGATTTATTCGAAGCTAGGAAGGATAACAAGATACCGTATTTCCTTTTAGTCGTGGAAGAAGCACAAAATTTCTGTCCAGAAAGAGGATTTGGTGGTGAGGCGATCAGCTCAAACATACTCAGGACTGTTGCATCAGAAGGTAGAAAATTCGGGATGGGTTTAGCAGTCATAAGTCAAAGGCCTGCTAGAGTTGACAAGAATGTTCTATCTCAATGCAGTACTCAACTTTTCTTAAGAATAACCAACCCAAATGATCTAAGATCACTCATGGATTCTGTGGAAGGTATAACCAGTGGATTGGAGTCACAAATTAAGATTTTACCGATAGGGACAAGCGTCATGGTCGGTTTGATAGACCAGCCTTTGCTTGTTGATGTGAGAATAAGAAAAAGCAACCACATGGGCGCACCGGCGATGATGCCAGAAAAGATAAAAGAGAGAGAAGAGAGTGACATACTGTACTTCTACCCAAAATTCTTAGAGGAAGATGTGAAGAAGAGCATCGCCAAAAAATTTGAACAGTTCAAGTTGGTCTATTATCCTTTATGGTTGTTGAGATGCAGGTTTTCGACAGATGAAGGGGAGAAAGTTGATAACCTTTTTATTGATGGCATATCGGGTGAACTAGTCTTTAATAGGCATGATAATTTAGCAAGGACGGATGGTCTGCAGAAACTTCTCAGACTCAGCATGAAAGAAAAAGCTGTTCTGTTGTACTTGACCACTTATGGCATGTCGAATTTTGAAAAAATGTCAAAGATGTTGAAGATGCCAGAAAAGGACTTATCGGAGATATTGACTAAACTACACAGCCAAGAGTTGATCGGAAAAGAAGAACAGAATTATGAGAGCAACTTAGATATCAATTTTGAAGATATAATAGACAATCAGATTTCTGAAAATCCTGTGAATTACAAGTACACTGGGGATGTTTTGCCTTTCAAGGTTAGTCTAGCATCGACGGATGAAGTCTTGAATTTGTTCAGTCCTGAAGCTGTGGAAAGGAAGAAATGCTACTATCCTTATTGGTTGATATTCTACGATGACGGGAATGTTGATGTGATAGATGCCTTGACTGGTGAACAAGATGAAAATATAGCGTCTGAAGATATTTTGGATATGTTGTCATCTTAGAGAAAAAATATAACCAGTAGTTTGATGGTTTTAACGAACTTTTTATGGCATGGGTTTTTGAAGAAATGTGTGCTATTATTAGTAATTGAATAAAATAGAAATGCTCGCTTTATCTTCTGTAAACATCTTTTCTATGTTCAAAACAGTTAATTATTATTTGATTGTCCCCTATTCTATAAATTATTCTGAATGGGTTGATTACAAGTCTACGATGTCCTTAAAATCATATTTTAATGGTTTTCCTGATTCTGGTAATTCTTGGATTTTTTTAATATTTTTTAATATTCTTATTTTCAAATTTTGATCTTTTATTTTATTGAATTCTCTAGCGAATTTACCCGAAAAAATAATCTTCATTCAATCTTTCTCGAGTAGTTTTATGATTTCTTCTTCAGACATGCTTGTATCTGCTTCTATAAACTTACCTTCTTTTATCTCTACTTCGCTCATTTCTATGTCTCTTATTAGTTTAAAATCTTCAAGCAACTTTTTTTCTTTAATTTGTTTAAGAAATATATCTCCATCTTCATTGAAAATTATAAATTGAGTAGATGGCTTTATCCCAGCATTTTTTCGTATATCTGAAGGTATCACTACTTGGCCATTTTGAGATATTTTAGTTATTGCAACTCCCATATTATCACCTATTACAATATGTTTTAAATATAAAATATATTTTATATACTTTTCGGTTGTTTGCTACATGCTTCAATCATTATAAAATGATGCTTCTCGTTAAAAATTCACCCTGGGGAGTATCCTAAAAAGTAATACACCTTTTGTTCAAATAACCCAAATCAAATAGATTTTTATCCTTATAGAAAGAGTTAAATTCTCATAAATCATCTTACTTTTAGGAGAATAACAACCTAAACAATCATACTCAAAAAAATAGGAGGAATACAAATGGTAGCAAAAAAAGCTGAAGAAGTAAAAGAAGTCAAGGAAATAAAAAGGATGGACGACAATGTTGTGTACGTAGGACAAAAACCAACGATGG
>JAPLUX010000008.1 GCA_026397455.1 Candidatus Aenigmatarchaeota archaeon
ATATCAAATAGTGGATCAGCTGATACAAAAAATATAGTAATAGAAGTTGAACCAACTGACATGATAAAATTGTTAGAGAACCCAAAGAAAGAAATAAACTCTCTAACAGTAGGCGACTCTAGAATAGTAAATTATAAAATGTTCGTCGATAGTTCAGCTATTTCAACAAACTATGAATTGACAGTTTATGTGTCTTATGAAAATTCTAATAAATATAGTTATAAGGTTCAGATAACTGTTCAAGGAAAGCCCAATTTTAAAATTTTGAAAGTAGATACAGGAACTGTAAACCCTGGAGATGAAGCAGAAATCTCAGTCGATATACAAAATGTTGGTTCTGGTAAAGCTAAAAGGACAAATGCAGAATTCAGTTCAACATCTACATACATAAAACCAATCTTAGCTGGTGGTAATGTCTACATCGGGGATATATCCCCTGGGGAAAAGAAAAACATAAAATTCAATATATTAACGAGCTCAGATGCAGAGTACGATGTTTATACAGGAAAAATAAATTTGACATATGAAGATGAATCTGGAAATATATTGATAAAGAGTTTTGATGTAGGTATACTTGTTAGTGGAGAACCTAAATTCGAGATAATAAAGATAGAAGCAAAAAAAGATAGTCAGGAATTATCCATTGAAATAGCCAACAAGGGAAGTGCTGAAGCAAGAGGAATCAAAGCCATCCTTTTAATCGACAACAAAACTTTTGATGTGGATTATGTTACAAACGTTAATATAGAAAAGCGTACTACATTAAAATTTATCTTACCAAACGCAAACAGAGCAGAGTTGGAATTATCATACATCAGTCCAAATAACAAAAAATTCACGCAAACAGATACAATAGTTTGGAGTGTACCATATACATTTCCAAGTTGGATAATAGTTGTTGTAGTATTGGTAGTAGTTTACGTATTGTGGAAAAAGAAATGGTTGAAAAAAATATTTTAGTTGGTCCAAATGTTAGTAATAAAAGTTAGGAAGTTGAAAAAAGAAAAAAGGAAATAATTATGGAAGAAAAATTTATAATTCAAGTTGAAAATCTTACGAAGAAGTTTGGAGATTTTACAGCGGTGAATGATATTTCCTTTAAAGTCAAAACTGGAGAAATATTCGCTTTCCTAGGTCCGAACGGAGCTGGGAAGACAACGACTATCAAAATGCTAACAACGCTTCTTACCCCAACTTCTGGCAATATACATATTAACGGATTCAATTCTGTGACCAAACAAGATGATGCAAGGCGTTCTTTTGGAATAGTGTTTCAGGATCCCAGCTTGGATGATGAACTGACTGCTTATGAAAATATGGAGTATCATGGTGTATTATATAAAATTCCTAAAGATACGAGAAAAAAGAGAATAGAAGAGATGCTAAAATTTGTTGAACTTTGGAATAGAAAAAACGAACTGGTGAAGAATTTTTCTGGTGGAATGAAAAGACGATTAGAAATTGCACGGGGACTTTTGCATCATCCGAAGATTTTCTTCTTGGATGAGCCAACTTTGGGATTGGATCCTCAGACAAGGAATCATATCTGGGAATATATACAGAAACTGAACAAGGAAGAAGGAACTACAATATTTTTCACGACACATTACATGGAAGAAGCTGACAAGGTTTCAAACATTATAGCAATTATAGATGGTGGAAAAATAATAACTCAAGGAACGGCAGAAGAATTAAAGGTCAAGACAAAAACTACTTCGCTTGAAGATGCTTTCATAAGTTTGACTGGTAAACAGATACGAGAGGAAGAAGTAAGTGGTGCTGATCGTATGAGAATGCGACGCAGGATGTTTAATCGAATGAGGAGATGAATATGGATGCAAATGTAATTTACATTCTTTGGAAAAGACAGTTGATAAGATACTCCCGCTCAAAATCTAGAATGATAGGCTCAATAGCACAGCCTCTATTGTTTTTATTTGCGCTAGGTTTAGGATTCAGTTCAGTTTTCCAACAAGCAGGCCAGGGTAATTATTTCCAATTTCTCACGCCCGGAATCATCTCCATGGCTATTCTTTTCACGGCTATTTTTACTGGAATAGAAATCATTTGGGATAGGCAGTTCGGTTTTCTCAAGGAAACATTGGTTGCACCTGTATCTAGACTTGAAATTATGATTGGCAGGACTTTAGGTGGGGCAACTGTGGCAAGCCTTCAGGGAATTATTGTAATGATTATAGCATTACTTGTTGGATTTGTTCCCCAAAGTCTGCTAATGATTCCAGTAGCTTTTGCTTTCATGTTCTTGATTGCTACTCTATTTGCTGCAATCGGAACTGCAATAGCATCTCGTCTAGAAGACATGCAAGGTTTCCAACTAATTATGAATTTCATTGTAATGCCTCTATTCTTCTTGTCGGGAGCTTTGTTCCCTTTGGCAGGATTACCACAAGTGGTCGGAATAATTTCAAAAGTAGATCTTCTTTCGTACGGAGTGGACGGTATCCGTTCTGCGCTAACCGGTGTCAGCTACTTTGGATTTGCGGTTGATTTCGCAGTCCTTGGTGTTTCCACGGCAGTTTGTCTTGCTATTGGCAGTTATCTCTTTTCTAAGATGCAGATATGATGATTTAGAAAACAGAAGAGAAAGATGGGTATTAGATTGGTATGATAGCAAAGCTATATTTGGAAAAGCTTTTGAACAATTTCAGGAAGATATAAGAGTAAGAAGATAACATACATAGATCCTATAACTTACGATGTTGAACTGACGAGGTATATAATGATAGGGATTTCGAGTATAAACGTTGTTTTGAGTTTTATTGCTGTTTTAGGTTTTACTTGTGCAACGTTATTGATTGGAGCTTATTTATTCAATAAAAGAAGTTAAATTGTATTTTCATTCATTTTAATAAACTTCTACATAGGTCTTTAATTTTTTTTAACCCCTTATGACTTTCTTCAAGATTTTTTATGTTAGAATCAATTTTTTCTATTTTCTTTTCAATTTCCTCACATACATAAAAATGTTTCTTTTTATACGTATTTTTCTTTTCTACAAGAAAATTACTGATTTTTCTTAATTTTGAAACATCTTTTATCTGATCTAAATCCCCAAAATCTTTTTCTATTTGTTTGTCTATTTGCCTTTCAATAGCTATTCCTTCTTCAGAATACTCTTCGATGAGTTTTATTTCCTTTTCAAAATCTAATCTATCGGGACTAATATTATAGTATTTTAGGCTTATTGTTTTCAGAATCCTATCAATCCTTTCAGATATATAATCAATTTCAATACCAGGATGCAATTTCTTGATCCAATCTATTAAAACTTGTTTTTCTGATTCCTTCTGGATTTTTGATATTCTCATCTTGATGTTATCTAAATTATTCATTCCATCAGAAATTTTTCTCAACTTATCAATCCTTTCATAGATACTTTGCATGTTTGATGTAGGAATTGAAACAAAATTTACATAACTTTTTAATCCATTAATCCATCTGCTGTTAATGTTCGAAGAACCGATTATTATTATCTTGTTTCTAGGCCTTGTTAAAGTGACATTCAATTTATTCAG
>JAPLUX010000108.1 GCA_026397455.1 Candidatus Aenigmatarchaeota archaeon
ACCTTAATATGACGTGATGCTAATAAATATTATTTCGACGTTATTTCACAAAATTTTTACACAATATTTGCTCGTACTATATCTTACAAAAGGTTATACTTCCCTGGTGTTACCCGGTAAAACCTATACTTTCTATACAATAAAAAAAATTGGTAATTAAGGTGAATTCTTATTTAAAATAAGTTTATCAATTTTTCCCCCAATTTTTTTATTAATTTTTTCTAAATCATATAATTTAGAAGTCTCTTTAGCATTTTTTGACATTAGTTCATATAATTTCTTATCGTCATGAAGTTTTAAGACCGCATTTTTAAATTCCATCACGTTTAATTCGATAATAAATCCATTAACTCCATCAGTTATAAAGTCAGTATGCGATGGGATTCTATTAGCAATAATTGGCTTTCCCATCGCAAAATATTCGTACATTTTTTGAGGTGGACACATACAATAAGTTTCATTAATTTCTAAAAAAGTTAGACAAACATCTGCTTTTACTAAGTAAGAAGGAATGAATGCGTGATCAATCCGACCCATTACGATAACATTATCGGAAAGATTCATTTCTTGTAATTTCATGTTGATTTTTTTTATATACTCTTTATCAGCTCCAATAATCACTAAAAAAACATCGCTAGCAATTTTAATGATTTCTTTTGTACCTGATAACATTAATTCTAATCCTCTTATTTCATGTACCCATCCTGTGTACATCATGACAAATTTGTTATTGGGGATGATGGTCATCATATTATTTGAGGTTTGATTAGTCTCGGAAAAAATTTTTAAATTCGCACCATTGGGTAGATATTCCATCCTATTTTTATCTACACCTTTTTTCGCATAAAAATCAATTAATTGATGAGAAAGAACAAAACTATAATCTGCTTTTTTAATACCTTCTATAATAAGAAATGTATAAATATTATGGATATTAAGTAAAATTATGTTTTTAATAGATTTATCTTTATATTTTTCGGAAGCCATTAAAATTTCATGAGTTTGATGAATATGACAAAGGAAGGGTTTTTTGAAATTAAAAAAAGCGATTGGTGCTTCAGCAAAGCTAAGAAACAGTAAGTCATATTTTAGAAAGAATAATCTGATACCGCAAATCAACCAAAATAGATATATTGAAATGATTGGTAACCCAACATAAGGAACATAGATGATTTTTCCGTTTATTTTATCCTTCAATAACGATGCATGATTCGTCAAAACAATTAAATTATAATGTGTACTTATCCACTGATATCTACTGATCCTAGCTGCGTTTCCTACCGTATCTGCATTAAGCGCAAAGAACACCGTTACGATTGTCTTTTTATCATTATGCAGTAACTTGATTTGTTTGAATTTCAACCTTTCTTTCATTTCGGTCATCAGGCCATTAGTCTCTTTAAAAAATTTATGATATTTGAACATTCATAAGAAACCTAGTATAAATAACTTTTCAAAAATATGAAGGAAGCAGAAGTTATTGTAAAATCAATTTTTATTTTTCTCGTATCGAATCAGCCGTTTAAAAGAATCGATATCCTCCTTTGAAAAACCTTTCAACAAAATGAAAATACCGAAATAAATGAAAATACCAAGAGCTATAAGAATAAACAGATTAAGATCATGCAATAAATAAATACATAAGGTCATTCCAATACATGCAGCTAATGGTTTTGCTGCAACTTTGTAGATAGATAATTTATGGAAATGACGAGATGCTATATAAAAATAGGAGACAAGCAAAAATGTCTCAGCGAGAATAGTTGCAAACGCAGAGCCAACATAACTAAACGAAGGAATTAAGATGAGATTTAATACGACATTTATCAATGCAGCAAGTCCCGCAATAATAGCCATATGATTTTGTTTATCTATAGAGACCAGAATAAAGGCTACACAGCCATATAAAAACAATAATACACTATCCCATGCAAGAATCTGAAGTGCGATTATGGCGTTACTATATTCTTGTCCATAAAAAACAAGAATTATTTTATCTGCAAGTAAAAACATTCCCATGGATAAGGGCAAACCGAGTAATAATAAATATTTAAATGCTTTTTCATAGACGACTTTTAATAAATCTATTGAAGATACAGAATAATACGACATCAACGGAAGAAGTGCATTCATAAACAAATGGGGTATTGGTTTAAATCCCATTACTAGACTATATGCAGCGTTATACCAACCAACAACTGCATCCCCTTTCATAACTGAAAGTAAAATGGTATCAGTTCGTACATAAATAATTGCAAAGATTGATAACATTCCCAACGGCAACGCAGTTTTTATCGTGCTCTTTAAAAATTTTATTTCTAGTTTGGATTTCTCTTTGACAAACTTTTTTTGACAGAAATAAAAACTAATAAAAATTTCGAAAACGCTTGAAAAAATAAAAGCAAATGCAACTTCTATCAATCCAAATCCTAACAAAAGAACTAACAATCCTAATAAGACGCGTATGGTGTTTGAAACTATGGTGATCCCTGCCTCATATTCCATACGCTCAAAGGCTCGAAACGTGATCTTAAAAACAGCAGATAAGGCGGTTACAATAGTGTAGATACCGAAGAGATAGACCGCATTTTTTGTATCGAGTGGATATCCCATTAAATTAATTGTTATGACGATAAATATAAAGATGAAAAGGGACGACAATGCACGAAAACCAAGAATATTGTACAAATACCGACTTGCATGAGATTTATTTCTCGCGACATCTCTGATTAGTAGAGTATCATACCCTAGATCTAAAAAAATACCATAGAAAGCGACGAAAGCGAGAGCAAATGAATATTTACCAAACTCCACATCACCTAATTTACGAGCAAGAAAGATAGAAAAAATGATCGAAGTTATCGACACAACTATTTGTGCGATAAACAATGAAGAAGTGTTTTTTACAATTCTCTGTATGACATTCATTTTATAACCATCAAAATTAGAGTGTCTTATAATAGAATCCTTTCTTATTTGCTTCTTCGCGATTAAACATTCTTCGTACATCAATTAAAACAGATTTCTCTTTCATAAATTTATTAATACTATCAAGTGTCATTTGTTTAAATTGGTCATGAGCCACAGTAAAAATCACACAATCAAATTTTCCTTTTAGATTATCCATGGCGTTTACACCAAAATTTTTTATTTCCTCCTTGTTAAGTAACGGATCAAAACCATAAACATCGCAGGAAAATTCCTTTAATTCTTTAACTATTTCTTTTACTGGAGATTCTCGGGTATCTGGTACATTCTCTTTATATGTTAACCCCATGATTAATACCTTAGAATCTCGTATCACCTCCCCCATCTGATTGATTCCTTTTATCGCTATTTCAGCCACTTGTTTTGCCATAGAATCATTCACGGAACGTCCAGCGAGTATTACCTTAGGGTGATACCCAAGTTCCTTGGCTTTATATACTAGATAATATGGATCAACAGGAATGCAATGCCCACCAACAAGACCTGGAGAGAACCTTAAAAAATTCCATTTCGTTGAAGCAGCATCCAACACCTCTTTGGTATCTAATCCCATTTTACTGAAAATAATTGATAATTCATTCATCAAGGCGATATTCAAGTCCCTCTGAATATTCTCAATGACTTTGGCGGCTTCTGCTGTTTTAATATTTTTTGCGACATACACTGTTGTTATCAGACCGTACAACGTCGCAAGTATTTTGGTTGTCTCTGTATCCATTCCAGAAACAATCTTTACTATTTTATCAATCGAATGACGTGCATCACCTGGATTTACTCGCTCTGGAGAATATCCAATTTTAAAATCTTTAATAATCTTCATGCCAGAAACTCGTTCTAAAATCGGACCAACAATCTCCTCAGTTACTCCTGGATAGACTGTTGATTCCAAAACCACTATCGCACCTTTCTTGAGATTCCGTCCAACACCCTCTGAGGCGGAAATTACAGGTTGTAAATCAGGTTCTTTTGACTTTGTTACTGGTGTAGGAACTGCAATAATAACAACATCTGCCTTTTTTATTTTTAATGGATCAGCAGTCAATTCCAAGTCTGGATATTCCTTCTTCAAGCGTTCTACTTTTTTTTTATTGATATCATATCCTATAACTCGAACATGTCTTGAAAATGCTTCCACTAACGGCATTCCAACATAACCTAAACCAACAACACATACAATTTTCTTTTTTACATTAGCTTTTGATACCATTCTATCGTCTCCTTCAATCCATTCTTAATATCGTATTTTGGAGTATATCCAAAAGCGTTTTTTGCCTTGGAACTATCAGCAAGAGAATGCATAATATCACCTGGTCGAGCAGCCTTATAAACAATATCTATTTTTTTATTACAGAGCTTCATTACTGTGTTTGCTAGTTCATTAATGGAAATTCGTTTTCCACCTGCTGCATTAAAAACACCGGTAGCGTTACTTTCAACCGCACGAAGATTTGCCTGCACAACATCATCAATAAATGTAAAATCTCTTGTCTGCTCACCATCCCCATATACAACAGGAGATTTTTCATCAAGGATATTACGGATAAATAGGGGGACAACCGCAGCATATTCACTTAAAGGATCCTGTCGTGGACCATAGACGTTAAAATAGCGTAGAGCGACAACCGGTAGATGAAACACATCAGAAAAAACCTGACAATAATATTCACAAGCGAGTTTGCTTACTGCATACGGTGAAAGTGGATTCGGACACATCGATTCATTCTTTGGTAATGTTGGGGTATCCCCATACACGCTACTAGAAGAAGCGTAAACAATTTTTCGTACGCCTGATTCTTTCGCTGCAACTAATACATTGAGTGTGCCGTTGATATTCACAGAGTTTGTCAGAAGCGGGTCTTTTATGCTCCGCGGAACGCTCGGTAAGGCCGCTTCATGAAAAACATATTCAATATCCTTTAAAGTATCCTTAAGAAGATCAAAATCTGTGATACTTCCTTTAATAAATTCGATATTTTTTTCATCGAGTAAATCCTGAATGTTCTCCAAATGGCCGGTTGAGAGGTCGTCAATCACGACAACATGATTCTTAGCATTTACTAGACTTCTAACTAGATTAGAACCAATGAAGCCAGCGCCGCCAGTTACGACGATCTTTTTTTCTTTCATGTTTTGTCCCATATCCTAGGTCAATCAAGAACGAACACGTGTTATAAAAATCTTCGTTTTTAAGTCTTAATATCATACCCTGAAGAAATCCAAATGATTTTAAAACACTTTTACATCAATTATCTGAAAAACGCATTAGATTCAAACGGATTATGCTTGGTGTATTGTTCATTCTTATTCTTATTGTCTTGATGCTCTACTACTATCAAGAATACGATAAAAACGATGTCCACACAAAAAAACACCCACAAATCGTTGAAGATAGTAACAAATATTATGATTCTGAAATTTCATTCCTCGGACAAGTAGTTCGTATTTATGAAACGAATAGCAGCATTAAAATCTCCATTCAAGAAAAACCATACACCTATCCATTATTAGAAATAAGTTCAGGTAACCTGGATCGTACATGATACATTGACGGTAAGCGTTTGATTAGTGGATACGATCTGATTCAAAGGAATAATTTGCACTATCTTTGTTTCATAGGCTTGAGTCGGAATTGCTGCAGATTCAATAAATAACGCAAGAACAAGAAGAATACCTATTATAGAAGCAAATTTTCCTTTTATTAATGTGGCCAAGGCTCTTCTCTGCACTTTATATTCACCATGATTCGCCATAATGATTTGAAGTCAGAATCAAATCTAAATTATTGATAACTCCGTTATTGTCTACATCTTGACGAATCCAACCATTGGTCCCTGCTTCACTGTAATGAACTGATAAAAGCACTTGATCAAGAATCGTACATCTTCCATCCATGTTGATATCCCAGTTTGGGGGTAAGGAGAACAATCTTATGGCGGAGCTCACTTCATTGTTGTTGGTATCTCTAGCCCAAATTTGGTAGCTGTAATTTCCCGAAAGAGTTAAAGTTGTGCGGTAATAATATAAAGATGTACCGGGTCTATGTTGCATTGATAAGCTTGTAGTTCTGCGCTCAGGATTGGTAAGATGGAGAATCACTTCGTTTACGGCAACGTTATCCGTGACTGTACAAGTAATGTTTTCCCAGCCGATTTCAATATCAAGCGGAGTTTTGGAAAGTAAATTTATGTTTGATATTTGAGGGGGTATGATATCATATCCACTAGTAGCATATTCATAGGCACCTCGATCATATCCACTTCCTTGTGGTCTTGC
>JAPLUX010000189.1 GCA_026397455.1 Candidatus Aenigmatarchaeota archaeon
AGCTTTGAAGACTTATTTAAGAAATAAAAAATTATTCGATGATTGGGTAATCAAGGGCAAAGATAATTCTGATGATAAATAACCTTAAGAAAGGAATACGGCGGATGCTTGGCCATTCCAAAAGCTTTAGCTTGGAATGGCCAAGCTCCCGCTTATTAATGAATAGAGATTATGAACTTTGTTATGAAAGTAACAATGTTCTTAATCTCACCTTATCGGATAACGGTAAAAATATTTATGACTGGTATTTGCTGGATATGAGTAATCACCAGCAAATACGTTACTAACATGATCGATTACTTGAGTTTAATAATTAATCTTACACCGAATAAGGATTATTTAGAGTATCACGGAGAAATTATCGATGATAAGAGTAGAAAAAATATTTATAGATTCATGTGTAAATTACCAAAAGCTTTAGTTCTCTTTTATCCTCATAAGTTCAATGATGAGAGAAATGCAAAAATCACATTTACTAAAGTTATAGTAAACCCAAAAGATTTTACCTGTTATGAAGAGTTGGAAAGTCATCTTTTTGCATTGTTTGATGAGGATGTGACTGCGAAGGATTTCATCATATCGAGAATAGACATAGCTGCCGATATGGAGGGCTTACTTGGAGAAAGCTTGCTTGCAACTGTAAATATAAAGCATATCCGTACTGATACATTCAGCTTCTATAGAGGGACTATCTATGGTGGCTCATCACCGAGAATAAGGATTTATGACAAGGTAAAGGAAATTAAGGCAAGGATTAGGAAGGATATTCAAGTAACCGAGTATGAAAGAAGTCTTGTTGATTCTGGTAAGAGATGGACGCGCTTTGAAATTCAAATTAGAAAGTCAAACAAAACCTTACAGGACATGATCGATAATTATGAAGGCTTTGCTTCTCAGTACGACAGGTTAGAAATATTTAAAAACGATGGACACGATCAATCAGGGGTGATGCAGATTATTTATAAAAATGTTAACAGGAAATTCAGAAAACAATTGGATGAATTGAAAGATAATGACTTTGTAGAACAGATAAAGGCTCGATACATCGAAGGAGTAAAGAAATGGTTTATTCCTAAAGAAACATTTTAAAGGATGGTTATGAAACTGGTTGATGTCAAAGAAATAGCTCAAATTCTCAATGTAAAGCCTTCTACGGTGTATCAGTGGGCTGAGTTAGGTCAAATACCTTGTATTAAACTGAACGGCTCTATAAGGTTCGACATTGAAGATATTACTAATTGGATTAAATCTTGTAAAAGAGATCCTCATTCAAGTTATAATCCTTTTACCCAGGCCAGAGGCCCCAGGAGAGGAGGTCAGTAAAAATGGGGCTTTACCGTAGAGGTAAATTCTTCTGGTTCAGTATCACATATCAGGGTAAGAGGATTCAGGAATCCTTCAAAACTGATAATAGAAAGCTTGCGGAAAAGCTCTACGCAAAAGTTCTGACTGATATTGTAGAAGGAAGATATTTTGAGACAGCAAAAGCAAAGAAAATTAAATTTCAGGACATGACAGAGAAATACCTTGAAGAACATGCTCATTCAAGAGATTCACTAAGTGTTAAGACTCTGCTTATGTTCTTTTCAGGTTACATGGTTGCTCAAATCACGACTAAGGCTATAGCTGAATATAGAAATATGCGTCTCAAATCGGTTAAGCCTGCTACAGTTTATCAGGAATTGGCTTTACTAAGAAGAATGTTTAATGTTGCCATTAAAGAATGGGAATGGTGTAAGGATAATCCGGTAAGCAGATTATCTTTTTCAGTTGGTAACAGAAATGCAAGAACCAGATGGCTAACTATGGAAGAAGAAAAGAGTCTATTGGAGAAGGCAACAAATCCTGATTGGTTGAGATCGTTGCTAACGGTTGCCTTGCATACAGGTATAAGAAGAGGCGAAATTCTTGATCTGAGATGGCAAAATGTTGATCTGTTAAAGAGACTGATTAGAGTTGTAAAGTCAAAGAATGGTGAAAAGAGAAGTATCCCTATGTCTAATACTCTTTTTAATGTCTTTAAGGGTATGAACGTAAGGGATATTTCAGGTAGAGTTTTTCCAATCTCAAAAAGCAGCATAAGACATGCATTTGATAAGGTCGTTGAGAAGGTAAATTTAGAGGATTTTCGTTTTCATGATTTGAGGCATAGTTTTGCAACAAGGCTTGTTCAAAATGGAGTGGATTTGTATAAGGTGAAAGAGTTGCTTGGTCATAAAACGATTACAATGACTATGAGATATGCACATCATTACCCTGAAAGTTTGAGATCAAGTGTTGAGGTGCTCGATCACTGTTACAATTCTGCTACATTCGGAGTCATGAGTAATTGACCGGATCACTGAAAATCCTTTAAAATCAATAGTTGCCGGTGTGGTGGAATTGGCAGACGCGCCGGACTCAAAATCCGGTGGGGGCAACTCCGTGTGGGTTCAACTCCCACCACCGGCACCAAAGTTTAAGCCTTATTTTTTCGACTTCTTT
>JAPLUX010000132.1 GCA_026397455.1 Candidatus Aenigmatarchaeota archaeon
TTGCTGTTGAAAGCGGTACTGATACATACCAAGATGTATTTGCTGTTGATGTTGGTGTAAAGTAGGAAAGTGTTCCGTTGCTCATATTTGTTGCTATCCGAGTACAAGGATAAGATGTTGTTACATTCCAAATAAATGTTGTTTCTGCGATATAAGAAGCATTTGCTGGTTGAAGTGTTGTAACCGTTGGTATTGTATTTGTTTCTATTGTGAAATAAAGTGGTCCGTTATCTGAATAAAGTCCCGATGTTGAATTATAAGAAGTGAAATTTAATTTGTATGTTCCGTCTGTAAGAGTTATATTGTAAGTTCCCCAAGTTAAATTAGCTGTTGTTAAAGCAGTCATAGCGATTGGTTTGCCACCATCTACTGCGTACCAAACTTGAGTTGCGAAACTATCTGTTGTTACATTAATCATTGCGTAAGCATAACCATTCTGTAATGAATGAGAATAATCATAAGTTGTATTTGTTGGAGATGTAACAGAAAGTCCGGGAGAAGCGGCGATTGCCGTTGTACTCATCATTCCCATTACTATAAATATTGCGAATAATATAAATACGGCGCTAATTGCTCCAACCATTCCTTTTTTCATGATGACACCTATACTTTTATTTCACTTCTTCTATATATAAAGTTAAAAAATAATAAACGGGCGATTTCTCGCCCATTAAATTTGAATTTAAACTTTTCCGATGATCATTATATCTACAAAATCATCGTCAGTTCCTGTTATTGTAACAGTTCGAGTGCTCCATGTATAAGTTGTTGTATTTGTTCCCTCTTTCTGAACGATACACATTAGTATTGTTCCGAATTTTGAAACAAATGTTGATGTTCCAGTTGCTGTAAGCTGTGCTCTAACAAGTTCCATATTAGGGAAATTGTGTTGAATTCTGGTTATGTGGTCTACAACTGTCATTTTCAATCACCTAATACCCTACTATTGTTATGTGGTGTATACCCGTTGTTAGAGTTCCGAATGTTATAACTCCAGTTGTTTGACTCCAAGTTGCGTATCTAACATCATTTGTACCGTCATCTTCTTGTATGTGTACAGTAAAAATCTTTGTTATTTTTGATGATGCGTCATCGATATGCAGATCTATATAGTCAGACGTTGCTGCGGAAGGAGTTATCACAGTGATTATTTTCAAATCACCTACTACGTTGTACTTAAATGTACATGTTGCTGTTAAATCGTTTGCCATTTTTAGTCACCTCACTCCAATCCGTATATCCTTGAACACCAGTCTTCATAGATCAAGACGAATGTTAGATATGCCTTTATTAAAAATCTGTAACTGTCTGCGCTACTTGGTTTGATTTCTGCTATCATATCCTGTAATACTCTCAATTGTGCGTTGCCTTCTTTTCTTACAGTCCAAATGTGCATTTCTCTTCCTGCGCCTGTTGTTGGCATAGATAGAGAAACTACAACTGGTATTCCCTGATAGTCTATTGAGTCAAATCCAAATGCACTCAGTTTTGATGATGGATTTACATAACTTACGAAAGGTTTTAATTGTGCCTTCAAATCGTAAAATGTTTTCCAATCTGTTACGATTAAATCAGGTTCTCCTTTTAATTCTCTAATCTTAACAAGTTCTGCATCGATTATGCTTAAAGCAATTGGTGCTCCAGACATATCTTTGTAGTTAGTTGTTACAAGACTTGAGAATCCATTGAATCCCTGTGTATAAGTTGCTGATGTTATGTCTCCTTTTACTATTGTGTTTTCAAGCAACTCTGTAACTGCT
>JAPLUX010000131.1 GCA_026397455.1 Candidatus Aenigmatarchaeota archaeon
AAGTTCCACTTTATTTCAACAATTCTATCTTACCTTTTAAGATTTCTTTTAGACTGGCCCTTCTATCAGTAATATGGTCAATTACCACATCATCTTTGACTCTGTAGGTTCTTCTTTTATCACCTCGACAACCATTACCAATTTGCTCTCTACGTTCATCAACCTCTTCTTGGATAACACCTGTACGATAGAAATCATTAACACGCCTGGTTATTTCCTTCATGGCCTCTTCCTTATTTTGACGTTGTACACGACCATCTGAAACCACTTTAATACCAGTAGCTAAATGAGTGATAATTACGCATGAATCTGTTGTGTTTTTATGTTGACCACCAGCACCAGTACCTCTAGTTGTTTCAATACGAACTTCAGACGGTTGAATTTCAACTATCTTATATTCTGCTCTGTCTAGGATTGCTACTGTGATTGAACTTGTATGAACTCGACCACGCCTTTCGGTTGGTGAGACTCTCTGCCAGCGATGGTTGCCGACTTCATTTGAGAAGAAAGATTTTACATCTGGGCCGCTAAAGGCATAAGGAAGACATACCACTTCTCTCGTCAACGATTGAACAAGCGAAGTTATTAAGCCTAGCGGCTTTCATGTAGATGTTTTTCATTTCATCTACCAATAGTTTTGAGTCTTCTCCACCCTCGGCGGAACGTAACTCCAAATAGATTTTTTCCATTGTTTTATAAAATTAATTCATTAATATTATTTGATAATAAGGTTCAGCATAATATGTAGGAATAGTTTTTGGTGGCATTTTTTTAAATTTCAAAACATGTTTCTGCCCATTAAATGGTTCTAACTCTGGAACTTCATCACTTTTACCAAAAACATACTTATCAGCTTTATCATTATAGCTAAGTGCGTATATTTTGAAACCACTTGGGTCAACAATTTTAACATGTTTTCTATTACCACCGTATAGTTCTAACTGTTCAATATATTTTTCAAAATCACTTTTGTAAATAGCAAAGCATTGAATTCCCTTATATGGTAATTCTCTAACAGTACCACTATTATTGAATTTATCGGTTCTAACAAAAATAATTTCATTAGCATACTCAAAAAGAACTGTGTTTAATCTTTCACCTATATTCATAATCTTGTTTTATCATAAATATCTTAAAATAAAAAAGGAACCTTTTGAGTTCCTTCTTTTAACGTGGACAGGTTCGCTTTGTTTGCATCCAAGCGTTTTTTGCTGAACGGAACCTTTACCGTGTAGCGAGTCATGGGAGTCGAACCCAGTATCTCTATGGTTATGAGCCACGAATGATAATTCCGTTTCACTCTCTCGCAATCTAGTGGAGAAGTCGGGAGTTGAACCCAAGTCTTCTTACGATGTGTTAGAATAGTTGGTTCTCACCAACTTGCAAGCTTACTTTGTCTAGCTTTATCCCTTTCGTTACACCACTTCTCCAAATTTTCTATATCGGTTTTACGTTTTGATGACCTTGAGACCGACATCTCTTAGCATTCATCCGAGTAGCGGGGAAGGGACTCGAACCCTTGACCTACGGGTTATGAGCCCGCCGAGCTGCCTCTGCTCCACCCCGCAATGTTTTTTCTCTTGTGGCGATAAGAGGAATCGAACCTCTGTCCTCTCACTTAAAGC
>JAPLUX010000152.1 GCA_026397455.1 Candidatus Aenigmatarchaeota archaeon
TTTAATGCCGAATCTTAAATCTACAATACCCCCAAGTCTTACAAGTTTACCCTTTCCTTTCTCCAAAATCGTGTAGAATATGTCAGGAGCTCTGAGGTATTTTCCGCCCCATTTGTTGCCTTCGTAATTGCCTGCCTTGAATCTTCCGTTCTTGTAGTCTTCTGGATATTCCCAGCCGTCTTCAAGCAAATCTTCTTGAGTTATTGGAAATACTCTGAAGTCATCTTTTTTTACGATATTTTTTATTAATTCTGTTATGGATTTTTCTTTTAATTCCACTTTTATACTTTCAATTTCGATAAGATTTTTAGATGATAAAACTTCCTCAAATGGTTTCTTAAACATCACAAATTTAGCAACATTGGATAATGCTGGCCATTTATTATTTCCATGGATTTTTAAGCCACCTATGCTATATTCTTCTATAACAGGTGATCCAAAAAGAGCTATTATTGTGTTTATACCAGCATGTTCAAAAGTTCTTTTTGGGTTATCATATATTGCTATTATTGTCACATATTTTAACAAAAACTCTTGCAATTCTTTTCCATAATCTACATCAAGCCAAGAATTAGATGTTACGAAACAGAAGGTTCCATTTTTATTCAATAGAGATAATCCGTGGAAGTAAAAATAAATATAATAATCACTTTTTCTATCCAGACTATCAATAATTGGAAATCGTAATTTCACAGATTGGATGAGTTTTTCTTTATACTCTTTTCTATCTTCTAAAGTAATTTCGGCTTTAAGTTTGTTAGGTGGTGATATTTTTTCTTGTCTTACATAAGGAGGATTGCCAATAACTATATCAAAACCACCTTTGTCTCCAAAAATTTCAGCGAAATCTATTTCCCAGGCAAATGGTTTCTTCTCAGGATATTTTTTAACTCCATTAAGGTTTTTTTTCAATGAATAAAGCTCTTCTAATTTTGACTTGACTTTTTCTAATTCCTCTCTAGCTTTCTGTATTCTTTCTTCGGGAGTTTTGACCCTTTTTCCAGTAAGATCATTCTGCACACCTTTTTCTAAAACCTCAAGTTCTTTTTGTAGTTTTGGTATTTTCTCTTCGAATATTCCAATTTGCGCATCAATTATCTCTTCGTATATTCTTACCTCTTCTTCAATAATTTCTTCTCTTCTACCAAACCTTGTTGGTAAATTATAATAATAGTTTTCCTTTTCTTTCTTCAAGTCAAAAAGTTTCTTCTTCAATTTTTCAGACAGCTCTTTACCTTTGAAACTTAAATTTACACCGCCGATTTCTTGAACTAAAGAATCTCCAACACGTAAATTCAAATTGAAGTTTGGTAATAGAGGTCTCTCTTTAAGTTGTTCTGGCTTGAATTCTGTTTCTATTATCAACTGCAACCAAAGACGCAGTTCAGCAGCATGAACTGCCCAGGACATGACATCAACACCGTAAAGAGACCTTGCGATAATAGCACTTTTAAGGTCGAAAGCCGTCCATTTTCTGCTTAGATTTTTGTATATAACTCTGTAGAGTTCGAATAAAACATTCATCATTCCAACTAGAAATCCTCCGGAGCCGCAAGCTGGATCAACAACTGAAATTTCATTCAAAACATCTTCAAGTTTGTGCCAGCCATTAGTTTTATTAAAATATTTTTCAATTTTTTCCTTGTCTTCGTCAAAAACAAATTCATATATCTTTTCTTTCGGTATATCAGTCAAGTTTTTTGCAATATACTCGACAAGAGATCTTCTACACATAAAATCGACCTCAACTCTTGGCGTGTAGAATATGCCTAAGTCAGTTCTATCATAAATTTCGTTGGCAACATTTGCCAAAGATTCATATACATAACCAATCATTGCAGGATCAACAGCAACCTCTTGTTCCAGTGGCATATCCTCTTTTATCGTAAAATTATATTTATTGAAAAAATCAAAGATTTCTGAAAACAGTGGATCCTTGAGCTCTAATTTCAGATCGTCTAATCTGTTTTCCATAAACAATCCACCATTCAAGTAAGGAAATGCGTAGAAATTTTTAGTCCAGAATTCTGGAAAATTTTTTATCTCGTTTTGTCTATTATTGAAGGCTTTGAAAAACAAGTTTCTTAACCAAATATTATAAAATGAATTTTGCTTCTCACTATCTTTACTTCTTTCTAGCTTATAGCTATTCCAATAAGACTTCATAAAATGTGTATCGTTATTTAACCATCGTTTTTTTGACAAGAAATAAACAAACATTATTCTGTTCAATAATTGTAAAGTGAATTCATGGGCATCTTTTTGTGAAACATTCTGTCTTATAACTTCATCTCTAAGTTTGAAGAATGTTTTTTTGTAATCTTCGAAAAATTCTTCAGTTACTCGCTTTACATTAAAAGCATCTTTCCACTTCTTATAAACATCTCTCCAACTTTTTTCACTACCTTCATAATAGATATTCGATAAAACTTCAACTGCAGTATAGTAAGGATCATCTCTTTGGACAAAAAGCTTGGTTATCTTCAATTTATGCTTGCCTTCAGCCAGTCTTTCAAATTCTGGCAATACAAACAAAAGTGTGTAGTAATCTGGTGTTATTACCAGTAGAAAATTTTCGTATTTATCAGAGAAAACTTTGGAGATATATTTTATCAGTGAAGAAGATAATTCAGTAGTTTCTACTATGAAAACAACCAAATTCTTTTCAAAGTTCAATACAGTATAGATGTTTTTTATTTTTTCTTTTTCTTCTTTTTTAAAATCAAATTCGTCTAATCTTCTCTTGAATGAACTATCAAGCAAGGTCTTTTCAGGATAATTCAAAAGTTTAAAAAAATCATAAATATTGTCTGGAGATCTTATAGTAGTTAAAAACTCGCTTATTTCTTCTCTTAATTTAACATTCATCTCTTATCACTAAACAATACCATCTTCTCTTAATTTCTTTTCAACCTCTTCCTGTGATTTGCCACAAACATTATAGCCATCATCACTTTTAATTTGCTTTATTTAA
Source organism: Candidatus Aenigmatarchaeota archaeon (assembly GCA_026397455.1). Classification (GTDB taxonomy): domain Archaea; phylum Aenigmatarchaeota; class Aenigmatarchaeia; order CG10238-14; family CG10238-14; genus JASEGC01. The sequence continues at coordinate 2,975 of JAPLUX010000152.1, forward strand.
TTATTAAAAAATTATATCTCAACAACTTCTCCAACTTTCTTCAACAAATGAACCTTATCCCACCATTTATCATAGATCTCAGCATGCTGTGTATGGACAGGAACAACCATCTTCGGTTTAACAGTCTTAACAAATTCCTTCAACTGTGGACCAGAAGCATGTCCTGATACATGAGTAGCATTCAAGCCCATACCAAAATGGTTTATCCAGTTCTCTATTCTCTTCCAGTCAACCTCCATCTCAATATCGAAAGGCTCGCAAACAGATTTGATATAGACAGAACCTTCAACTGGCTTTATGTCGATCAATTCTTTCAAGTCAAAGTTCGTGCAGAAGAACATGTATCCCTTCTGATCATCTTTCACATCCTTATAGCATATGGAACCATCGAGATAATCCCTTTCCCATCTGTCATAATCAGCTCTTATCAACCTCTCATCACATTCACTTCCAATAACACCCCAGTCCTTTCTATTTGCATAAAGAGCCAAGTTCTTATCATCCAGCTTAGGCACATTGGAATCCTTACATTTACTCAACTGTTCTATGAGATAGGCTTGCTTAAGGCTTACCGTAAGTTTCTTGTCAACCTTCT
>JAPLUX010000153.1 GCA_026397455.1 Candidatus Aenigmatarchaeota archaeon
ATAATCTCTACATGTTCCATACTCGTTCCAACAATTACAATCCTCACATCCTGGAGCACCGTCTGTGATATAAACAACAAAAACATTTCCACCATCCCTAATATTTTGCATAATTTTCCCTGATGTTCCAACTGCTTCATCATCTTCATGCGGGACGATTATCATTATTTTAGATGGTGTTGTTGCGGATGGTAAAATTACACCAAGCAATTGTCTGTAATTTGAAAAATTTTTAGGATAATTCCAAGCAAGAATACTTAAAGTTAAACAAATAACGATAAAAATCAAAATCAATAGAAGTATTTTTGAGAACATTACATCTAAACTTAAATTTGAAGTTTAAAGAATTAAATAAATATATAATTACACTCCATAATTATTCCATGGGATTTAAAGAATGGATTATTCCACAAGACAATTTTTTCTTCAATCTTTTAGAAAAACAATCTATTTTAGTTCTAGATGCTGCTAAACTTTTTCATGATATGATAAACAAACAAGAAATTACTGAAAAAAACATAAAGAAGATGAAAAAGATTGAACATGAAGGCGACGAAATCGTTCATGAGATGTTCCATAAGTTGAACAAGACTTTTATCACACCTATAGATCATGAGGATATTTCTAAACTCACATCACTTTATGATGATACCTTGGATTACATAGATGCCGTTACCAACAAGATTTACCTCTTCAAGATAGAGAAACCAGATGGTGTCATCAAAGATTTCGCTGATATAATAGTAAAACTCGTAAAAGAAGTGAACAGTACTTTGACTAATATAAGAAAAATAAAACAAGAAGAGATAGAAGAAAAATTCAAGGAAGTTCACAAACTGGAAAACGAGGCGGATGATTTATGCGACAATGCTATTGCAAAATTAGTACAAGAAAAAGATGCTGTCAAGATTCTAATATTTAAGGATATTTATGAGTTCTTGGAGAGTATAACAGACAAATGTGAAGATGTTTGTTTAGTAATCCAAGATATTGTAATGAAAAATACATGATTTTATGTTTCCATTAATATTGATTTTTGCCATGGGACTTTCTATTTTTTTCGCATTCTGGAATGGGTTCACAGATGCTTCCTATGCTATATGTGACATAATAGGAACCAGAGCTTTAAAACCTATTCATGCCGTTATTATGGCCACGGTTTGCAATATGATAGGAATATTATTTGGTACCGCTGTAGCTTTTACTATAGCCACGGGCATAATATCTGAAAGTATGATGTCGGGTGAAGTTATTATAGCTGCTTTAGTTGGTGCTTTGATATTTGATGTAATTACATCATGGGTTTATGCTTTACCAATATCAGAGACGCATGTTTTGATAGGCGGATTGATTGGAGCTGGTATAGGGGCAGGTGGGTTAGGTGTTGTAAAATATGTAGAAATAATAAATAAAGTTTTAACACCGATGATAGTTTTACCTTTTATATCAATAATAGCCACATTCATCATAGGTTGCCTACTCATTAGATCGTTTAGGGGATTTGCTGCGAGTAAAGTAAACAGATGTTTCAAAATATTGCAAGTACTTATATCAATGATTTTTTCTATAACTAATGGTGGTAATGCTGGTCAAAAAATAATGGGAATTATGACAATTTTATTGGTATATTATGGTTATCTATCACAATTTATTGTTCCATTTTGGGTGATTATTAGCACTTACATTACATTATCCTTAGGTATATTTTTAGGGGGATGGAAAGTAGTACAAACTATGGCAACAAAAATAACACGTTTGAAACCGTATCAGGGAGTTGCTATTGATGTTGTTGGTTCATTAATACTAGGTTTTACTGCACTCACGGGTTACCCGATGAGCTCTACCCATGTCATCAACGGTACTATAATAGGAGCAGGTTTATGTCAAAGAACAAAAGCTATCAAATGGGGGATGACAAGAAAGATAATTGTAGCATGGGTACTATCAATTCCTTTATCTGCCATAATGGCATATATAATTTTCAATATAATTAAATTCTTTGTATAAATTGAAAATTTTTTGCATAAAAGTTATAAACTAAAAAAACAAAAATAATGATATAATACATATGATTCCAAAAATGATGTTTTTCACTAAGGGCGTCGGAGTCCATAAGGAACAATTAGAATCTTTTGAGATAGCATTGAGAGACGCTGGAATACAAAAATGCAATATCGTCTCTGTTTCGAGTATATTTCCACCCCACTGCAGGATAATTCCTAAAGAAAAAGGTGTACAATTGTTGAGTCCTGGTGAGGTTACTTTCTGTGTTCTGGCAAAAAACGCTACGAATGAACCTAACAGAATGGTTGCAGCTTCTGTAGGCATAGCAATACCAGCCAATAAAGATGATTATGGTTATCTGTCAGAGCATCATTCTTTCGGTGAGACTGATGAAAAAGCTGGGGAATATGCAGAAGATTTAGCTGCTACTATGCTTGCTACAACGATGGGTATACAATTTGACCCAAACATGGCATGGGATGACAGAAAACAATTGTACGAAACTTCTGGCCTGATAATCAGGACATCAAACACAACTCAATCTGCACGCGGTGATAAGGATGGTTCATGGACGACAGTAATAGCAGCAGCGGTTTTCATCGGAGAAGAAAATATAAATGCAGCTGATCCTTTGTTCAATAAAAACAATTCTAAAAGTGTATAAATAAAAATAAAACGTTATATGAATTGTGACTAGCATAGAACAAAATCTAAAAAACGTGAAAGAAAGAATTAGAAAATCGGCATTAAAAGTAAATAGAAATCCCGATGAAATAAAATTGATTGCTGTAACTAAGACTTTTCCTGTTGATGTTATTAGTCAAGGAATAAAGTTAGGTATTAAATCGATTGGAGAGACAAAAGTTCAGGAAGCTATAGAAAAAAAAGAAAAACTCGGTGATGTTGCCAAAAAAGTTGAATGGCACATGATCGGAAACGTACAGAGTAACAAAGCTAAAGATGCTGCTGAAATATTTGATTTTATTCATTCGATTGACAGGATGAAGATAGCGAGAAAAATCAGTGAAAGTTGTCTTCAATTGAACAAAAAGATATCAGTCCTAGTCCAAGTCAACACATCTGGAATAACTAACGGTATAAAACCTGAGGAGACTGTAGATTTCGTCAACGAAATAAAAAAATTAGAAGGAATAAAAATCGAGGGTTTGATGACCATAGCTCCTCTAGTTGAACGTGAAAGAACAAGACCTTACTTTCGAAAGTTGAAAGAATTAGCTTTAAATTTAGGTTTAAAACATTTATCTATGGGAATGAGTAATGATTTTGAGGTTGCGATAGAAGAAGGGGCAACCATGATAAGGATCGGTACGGCAATATTCGGTAAAAGGTGATTAATTGGTTGTAATAATCGACGGTAAAAAAATAGCAGATGAAATAATGGAAGGGTTAAAACCAAGAATACAAAAACTGAAGAAAAAAAACATCAACCCGACTCTGGCAATCGTTTTAGTTGGTGATAATCCCTCTTCTAAGATTTATGTCACGAACAAGCAAAAGGCGTGTGAAAAAACTGGTATTAGTTCCAACTTGTACGAGTTTCCAGAGAACATGAAAGAAGAGAAATTGATATCGCTCATCCAACAGTTGAACAACGATAAAAAAATTCATGGTATAATTGTTCAAATACCGTTACCAGACCATATTAATGAAAATAAGATTCTTAGTTTAGTATCACCTGAGAAAGACGTTGATGGTTTGAATCCTGTGAATGTTGGTAACTTGTTGATTGGAGATGAACATATTGTCCCATGCACACCTAAAGGAATAATAAGAATGTTAGAAAAAATGAAAATTCCAGTCGAAAAGAAAAATGTTGTTATCATTAATAGAAGCAATATCGTTGGCAAGCCTTTAGCAATGATGCTGACTAACCGTTCCGCTACTGTAACTATTTGCCATTCAAAAACAAAGTTTCTGAGTCAGCACACAAAAAAAGCTGAAATTTTAATAACTGCAACTGGAATCCCTAATATGATAAAGAAAGATATAGTTAAGGAAGGAACAGTGATCATAGATGCTGGAATAAGCTACAAAGATGGAAAGGTATACGGAGATGTTGATTTTGAGAATGTTAAGGATATGGCATCTTATATCACACCTGTGCCTGGCGGTGTTGGACCGATGACTGTGGCAATGGTTTTAGAGAATACTTTAATCCTTGCTGAGAATAAAAAATAATTTTATTTTACTTCATATTGTCGTAAATTTGAAAATTTTCTTGGTCCTGAATTTTTATGAACAACCATTTCATTTGCTAGAGCAACGCTGATTTCAGAATCTATATTCCTATAATAAATGTCATTTAGAAATCTTTTTCGTTTAGTTTCTTCATTTGTCACAAAGAGTGATCTGCCTTTTCCAGTTGTTTTTAAAATTTCGTCTACGGTCAGGGAATTTTTATGAACGGTCTTAACTGGTTTTAAGTCTGATTCTTCAAAGTATAAATTTTGATCACGATAAAGATTCAACAACAATGATGCAGTTAAACATCCTGTTAATTTACCTTTTTTATCCATGACCAAAATCTCTTCGTTCATAGAATTTTTGAGCATTTCATACATCTGTTTTAAAGTGTAATCTACAACCTTTACACGTGCAATTACTGGAGATGCTCCATAAACATACATATTAATCTCCTCTTGAATAACAGAGTAAATCTTAAATATGCATCACAATTCATCTATGAATAGAGAGAATGAAATTTAAATTATTTTTCGACCCAAAATCAGGAAGGCCGATGCGTGTAGCCTGTTTCATGTCTGGTTCTGGTACTAATGTTAGAAAAATCACCGAACATCAAATAAATTTAAAGAAATCACCTTATGAAGTAATTTTAATCTTCACTGACAACTCTGAGAGCAATGCCAAAAATATAGCCAAAGAGTATGGAATACCACTAGAAGTTAATGATATCAAAGAATTCTACCATGGTAAGGACATAAAAGACAAGTCTGTTCGTGAGCAATTCGATAAGAAGACTGTAGAATTGATTAAAAAATATGACATAGATTTAATCGCTTTATGCGGATATGCTTGGGTTGTAACAAAACCGTTGTTATCTAAGTATACTATTGTTAACGTTCATCCTGCCGATTTAACTGTTACTGAGAAAGGGAAGAGAAAGTATGTTGGTTTACATCATGTTCCATCGATGAAAGCCATACTAGCTGGGGAAAAGTCTTTGTATTCTACCACACATCTAGTCACAGAAGATTTAGACATGGGGGAAATCTTGGTTATCTCCAAACCTTTGAAAGTTGAACTACCAAAAGGGGTGACTCTAGAAGAATTGAGAAAACCAGAGAATAAAGAGTTACTGATAAAAATAGCTGAAGAACATCAGAACAAACTGAAAGAAGTTGGGGACTGGAAAATATTTCCTTTGACTTTACAATGGATTGCAGAAGGTAGGTTTGGGATAGATGAAAAAAGAAACATATACTTAGATGAAAAGTTATTTAAAAACGGGTATAGGCTTTCATAAGGAAAAGTTTAAGATTATTATTCTCGAATTATAATAGGTCTTTATGAGCAAAATAAAGCGTACTCTAGTATCTGTCTATGATAAGACAGGGATCGTCGATTTCTGTAGAAGTCTTGACAAACTTGGTATAGAAATCATAGCGACTGGTGGGACGACAAGATTATTGAAAGAAAACAAGATACCCGTTAAGAATGTGTCTGATGTTACAAACTTTCCAGAAATTTTGAACGGTAGAGTGAAGACATTGCATCCTAAAATTCTCGGTGGAATACTGGCTTTACGTGAGAAAGGAGAACATGTGAGTGAATTAAAAAAACATGATATCACGCCAATAGACATGGTCGTTTCTAACCTGTATCCTTTCGAAAAAGTCACGAGCAAAGAGGATGTCCACTTGAAAGATGCGTTAGAGAACATCGACATAGGCGGACCGAACATGATTAGAGCAGCAGCAAAGAATTTTGAGAGTGTCGTTGTCATAGTCGACCCGAAAGATTATGAGCCTGTCCTAAAAGAATTGAAAGAAAACGGTGATGTATCCAAAAAAACCAGATCAATGTTGGCAATAGAAGCATTCAGACACACAGCAAAATATGACTGGATTATACACAAATTCCTAGAAAAGAATGTAAGTGTACCTTCAGAATTTCCTGAGCTATTAAACTTGACTTACAAAAAATTACAAGATTTAAGATATGGTGAAAACCCACATCAAAAAGGTGCATTCTACAGAGAATTCGAGATAAAAGAACCATGCATCACGAACGCTGAACAACTCAACGGTAAAAAATTATCGTGGACTAATGTTCTCGATTTGAATTCTGCTCTAGAAATGGTTAAAGAATTTGATGAACCAAC
>JAPLUX010000003.1 GCA_026397455.1 Candidatus Aenigmatarchaeota archaeon
AACGCGAAAGTCAGTCAATTGGAAGGACAGAGAGAAAAAGTAGAAAAACTTGATGAATTATCGATAGAAGTGACTAAGATGTTGGATGAGGTTAGCGTGAGACTCACTAAGTTCGTAGAAGAAAAAGATTTGAAAGAACTCCAGAAAAAGATGGAAGAAAATTTCAAGAAAATGTTGGAGAGTAAAGCGCCTGTAGTAAAGATTAAAGGGGATCAAGTCATTCAAGCGTTTCAAAATAGAATATCAGAATTAGATTCTCGTATTTCTAAGCTAAAATCTGTGGTTGAAGCTCAAAATTCTGTGATTAATAGTATAATTCAATACTTAGAAGGTGGGAGAAGAGAAACAGTTCAAGAACCGACACAAACTTATCAAGAAATTTAAAACGCCGAGAGAGGGATTTGAACCCCCAAGCCCTTTCGGACACAGGTTTTCCAGATTCGCATTCTTTAATGAATCCTGCGCACTACCTGGTTATGCGATCTCGGCATTAAATCCATTTCTTTGTCATGTTCAACAGCAAATCTATTCCAGCAACTATTATAGCTATTTCTAAACTCAAATTACTTAAATATAATATCGCAAACACAGCCAAAGGTTTCAACACTAAATTCAAGAAGGATTTTGCAAAAAAGAATTTTGTGACTATATCTGCTATTATCGATAGAATTAAAACCCAGCCTATACCCATTCCAAGGAAATAATCTATTCCAAAGGCTACAAATTTAACAAACAAAGAAATCATGTCAAAACCCAGTATGAATAAGACGATACGAAAATTTTCTCCTAAACTCATAGGGTTAAGCCATGCTATTATTATCAAAGCTAAACCAATAACCTGTCTTAATATACCCATAATATAATATTATTTTCTTCTTTTAAATTTTCCAAAAAACCTTCTGAGACTGGAAGGGTTTTCATATACAGCACCGATAAGATTGGCAGCAATTCTCATGAAATGATCACAAATCGCAGAATCAGGTTTATACTGAAATATTGGCATTCCTAAAGCTGTACTATCCATCACATGTTCCTCATCTCTTTATGTTCTAAATTACTCAAGAATTCTGCACACCTCACCATATCAGTTATGTTCGGGACTGTAGGGGTTGTAATGAACAATATCTCTTTTGCTGTTTTAAGCACAGATACTGCTTCATCTCCTAGGCCAGGCGCTGAGTCTAAGAATATAAAATCAAAAGTATTTTTTTTGTCTAATTTTGATACGTATGTATTCAGTTTTTCAAAATCGATGTCCATGTCTTTCAAATCTTCAGATGCAGGTATGAACATTACGCCATGGTGACTTAATGGTGCAAATTTTACATCAACTTCTCCCTTGAATATGTTACTCAGGTTTATCGAATAGCTTTCTGCGCCCAGATAATAAGCTACATGCGGTGTTGATATGTTGCAATCAATGATCAACACTTTTTTTCCAAAGCGACTCAGAGCAATGGCTAGATTAACTGCGAATGTAGTTTTTCCCACACCACCCTTACCTGAAACTATACCCATGACTCTTGTCAAGACATCACTATCTATTGATTGTTGGCTTTTTTTGAAACTTAAATATTTATCTATCCTTCAAAAAGGGTCTTTTAAACCATGTCCAGTAAGAACACAAACGATTGTTCCCTTTATTTTATTCAATTTCAATAACCCAGTCAAAGAAACAGCACCAGACGGTTCAACGTATAAACCTTCTTTATTAGCGAGTAATTTTAATGTTTTTAGTATCTCTTTATCATTCACTTTATCTGCTAATCCATTCGAATCTTTCAATGCCTTCAATGCTTTTTGCCCATCTAAAGGATCACCACATTCTATAGCAGTAGCTATTGTTTTTGGGTTATCGATTGGTTCAACTTTTTTCTTTCCCTTTTTGAATGTATCAACAATCGGAGAACAACCTTCGGCTTGTATACCGATCATCTTCGGTAATTTTTCTATCAAACCAACTTTTTTTAGATCATTGAAAGAATCCCAAACAGCATAGATTAAAGTACCATTACCCATAGGACAGATGACATAATCAGGGACTTTCCAATTCATCTGGTCAGCAATCTCAAAACCAACAGATTTTTGACCTTCACCACGATATTGATAATCACCCATTAGATAACTCCCGCTTTTTCTTGCGTATGATTCACATTCTTTTGCTGTTTGAGAATATTCGCCTTTTATCTTGACTATCTCTGCTCCATATGTTTTGATTTGTTTTATTTTTAACTCTGAAACGACTACATCTTTAGGTAGGAATATTTTACATTTTATACCAGCTCTGGCACAATATGCAGCAACAGAAGCGCCCATGTTACCTGTTGAAGCGCAACAAACTTCCTTCATCCCTAATTCAACAGCTTTACTCACTTCAACAGTCGTTCCTCTGTCTTTAAAACTCCCTGTAGGGTTCATGCCTTCAAACTTGAACCATACTTCTTTATTTCTGTCAGAAAAATATCTTGATTTCAATAAAGGAGTTCCACCCTCCATCAAAGTGACTTTATTCGAAATATCTATTATAGGATAGAACATCCAGTATTTCCAATGCCAAATTCTTTCTCTTAAAAAAGATTCTTTAACGATAGTGTTTTTTATCTTCTTGTAATCGTAAACGATGTCTAAAGGTCCTCCACATTTCTTGCAGTGAACCAGTTTTTCTTCCGGTTTATGATTTTTTCCACATTTTACACAAACAAAAGATTTGGCTAAGACCATGTATATTATTTGGAATTATTTTAAGTTAAAACTCTCAACTTTCAAAAAATGGTTATTTTTTTTCAAATTTAAACTATTTAGGGATGATTGTACTAATTATATTACAAATTTGGTGATAAAGGATTCGTGTTTTAAGCTTAAACACTTCTAATTCTTTTCTAGAGAATCTAATATTAATGAGGTGTTCCACTTGCCATTTCCTCTAATAGAACGTTCAGAAAAAGAGATGGCGGATATTATCAAGAAGAGAGTTGAAGCAATAAAAGATGTTAGAGATTGTCATGAAGTAGGCGTGCACATTACTGGGAAGAGATTTTACGTTGAGATGCATGTCTTGCTTGACAGTAATCTAAGATTGGAGGACGCTCACAAAATTACCCTAGATATTGAAAGAGAAATAGATAGCATTCTTCCTAATGCGAGAGTTACGGTTCACACTGAGCCTTTTCAAAGTGGACGAAAGAGTATATGGAAAGTTATTAAGGAAATAGCCGAAGGAGTACCTGGTTCAAGGGGTGTTCATAACATACACATTCAGAAGATTGATGGAAAACTTTATGTTGACCTTCACCTAGAGGTGAGTGCAAACATGACCGTGAAACAGGCACATGATATTTCTCATCAAATTGAAAAAAAGATAAAAGCAGCCAAATTAAACATCTCGGAGGTTACTGTTCACGTGGAATCTGCATTAGAGGAAATATCTAGGGAATTATCAGGTGTAGAGACTGAAATAGAACCATATATCGAAGATGTAGCAAAGCGCTTCCCAGAAATTAAGTGTGTTCACGGAATCAGGATTCGCAAGATTGGCGACAACTTACATGTAGTTTTTCGATGCCATTTTGACTCGAACATCAATATGAAAAAAGTACATGAAATATCCAGCAAGCTCGAAAGTACAATCAAGAGTGCATATCCCAACATCACTAGAATAGATATACATGAAGAACCTGCTTGAAATCTTGAGGCGGATTTAAAATAATGTCAAATGAAGATAAAGTAATACGCAAGAATTATTGGTCAATCCCTCCTAATGATGTTTATAAGACTCTTAAAACCAGTGAACAAGGTTTATCTGAAAAAGAAGCTCAACAACGTCTGAAAGAATATGGATACAATGAATTGCCTAGACAGGTTTTCAGCTGGTTCCGAGTGTTTATTAGACAATTCAAAAACCCAATATTTTTAATTTTAGTCGCATGTGCAATTGTATCAGGCTTCTTTGGTGAACTTAAACAGTCAATAGCTATACTTCTCATGATTGCAATTAGTGTTGTTTTGGGATTCTTCAATGAATATAAGGCTGAGAAGATTGTTGAAAACCTGCGACAGAGCGTGTCATATAAATCTCTTGTAATAAGAGATGGAAAATCTTATGAGATTGATTCCAGACTAGTGGTTCCAGGTGACATCACCGTCGTATATGTTGGAGATATAATTCCTGCTGATGCAAGGATAATTGAATCAAAGGATCTTCAAATCGATGAGTCTACACTTACTGGAGAATCTTTTCCAGTTGAAAAGAATTCTAAAAGTCTTGATATTCAGCATCCAACTCCACAGCAGTTAAGTAACTATGCATTCATGGGAACTGTGGTGACTAATGGAAGCGCTAAGTGCATAATTATCTCAACTGGAAAAAATACGGAATTAGGAACCATATCAAAGAGTCTGATTCGACCTCATCCTGAAACTGAGTTTCAAAAAGGAATCAAAAGTTATGGAAAAATGCTCATGACACTTACAATGGCTCTTACAATTGGAATATTCGGATTGAATGCCATAATTGGACATAAACTGATTGATTCTCATTTATTCTCTATTGCAGTTGCTGTCGGATTAGTACCAGAACTTATGCCCGCCATTGTAACAATCAGTCTCTCACAAGGAGCTGGAAAGATGGCAAAAGTTAAGGTTATCGTAAAACGTCTAGTTTCGATTGAAGATTTGGGCAATATGAATGTCTTATGTACTGACAAGACAGGAACACTCACAGAGGGAAAAATTATTCTCAATGACTATTATTCACTAACTGAAGAGAAAGACCAAAGAATCCTTTCATATTCTCTACTTTGCAACAAAGCGGCCGTAGGAGAAAAAATAATCGGAGATCCGATAGACGTAGCGATTTGGAAATATGCTATTGACAATTGTGTACAGGAAAGTGTTAAAGATTATAACAAAGTAGATGATATTCCTTTTAATTATCAGCGACGAATGATGTCGACAGTAGTCAAAAAAGATGACAAAATTCTCCTTATTACTAAGGGTGCTCCAGAATCAGTTTTTTCCAGATGCAAGTATGCTGAGATTAATGGAAATAATAAACCATTAAGCTCAGTTTTAAAGTCCATCAATGTCAAGTTCAATAAACTTTCACAGCAAGGATACCGTATTCTTGCCGTTGCTTATCGAAAAATAGATAAAAAGACATCTTATTCAGTTGAAGATGAGAAGGATTTAACATTTCTTGGTTTTCTTATATTCACAGATCCTCCCAAGAAAGATGCTCACAAAGCCATCGCCAAATTAAAGGAGATGGGAGTTAGTGTAAAAATACTAACCGGTGACAATGAATTAGTGGCAAGGAAAATATGTGAAGATATCAAGGTTCCGGTTAAGAAAGTGGTTTGTGGTTCAGATCTCAATCAAATGAGTTTCACTAAACTTAAAAAAGTAGTGGAAGAAACTACAATATTTGCTCGAATTACTCCAGAACAGAAGCTAGACATCATTAAAGCTCTAAAGGAAAATAAAAATGTCGTAGGTTTCTTGGGAGATGGTGTGAACGATGCCCCTGCTCTCTACGAGGCAGATGTAGGTATATCTGTCGATACGGCAGTCGATGTAGCAAAGGATGCAGCTGATATAGTACTTTTGGATAAGGATTTACTTGTACTGTCCAATGGAATAATAGAAGGACGCAAGATTTTCGGTAATACCATAAAATACGTTCTGATGGGAACGAGCTCAAACTTCGGAAATATGTTCAGTGCAGCTGCTGCATCAATCTTCCTTCCATTCCTACCAATGCTTCCTATTCAAATACTCTTTATGAACTTGCTATATGACATTGCAAACATGACATTACCGACTGACAATGTTGATGAAGAATATATCAAAAAACCAAAACGTTGGAACATAAGTTTTGTGAGAAATTACACGTTATTTTTTGGTCCATTCAGTTCACTTTATGATTTTCTTACTTATGGAATAATGCTCTTTATATTTGGAGCTTCAACACCGGCATTAGCAAAAGTTTTCCAGACTGGGTGGTTTGTAGAGTCTTTTTGGACAGAAGTATTAGTCATGTTTGTGATCAGGACTAGAAGAATTCCATTCTTTACAAGCCGTCCTGGTAAATGGCTTACATTACTTACACTTTCATGTGTGGCATTTGGAACCATACTTCCTTTCACACCTCTTGGAAGTTTTCTCGGGTTTGCACCTCTTCCAATTCAATACTGGATACTTTTGATACTCATGGTAGCTACCTATTTAGTCCTTGTGGATGCAGGTAAGGTATTTTTCTATAAAATATGTAAGTTTTAAGGAGAATAACAATGACAGACATAAACCTATTCGTTTGGTGGGCAAGTAGTATTAGTGGTGGTAGTATATTCCTTGTGATAGATAGGAAAAGAATACTTTATATCCTCATAAAATCTCTTCGACTCTAAGAGAATGTCAGGCTATTCCTATCCACCCTATAATGAGCAAGTACAGACGTTGCCAC
>JAPLUX010000136.1 GCA_026397455.1 Candidatus Aenigmatarchaeota archaeon
TCTACTTCGCCCTTTTCTTCAATCATACCATCGACGATATCTGTCGAAACTGAAACTTCATTCTCGGTCGGAACAGGAAGTGTCTCAACGTCAGCAGGAGCTGCGTCTTCGATCTTCACATCTTCTTCGACGATTTGAGCCAATTTCTTAAGAGTACGGGTATCAATGGCGTCTTTTCCAATAGGGGCGGAGCCTTCTTTTGAAACCAAATTATCGAGCCACGAAAAACCATTACTGTTACCATTACCTGCTGGGAATATCATACTATACCTCCTTACTTGTTTGCGTTTATATAATCCGAATTACCGGTTACACTTTATTCTATTCTACTTTTTTTTCGTTTTTCCTTTATATTTCTTTTTATTTTTTTATTTCGAAAAAACCGTTGTTATAAACTGATGCAAAATAACCAACAATATTGACCCCAGGAATATCATAATCAGATGAAGAATTAACCGTATCAATAACATCTTCATCTATACCATGGAATACTGGGTCAAGAACATCGGCATCATAAATATATAAGTTCTCCCATCCTGTACCAATCTCACTTAAAGAGACAGTGTTAAGAGGGCTAATTAACATCCCTCCAAAGACACCGTTAGCATAAAGATAATGGGCCTTCCCCTCATCAGTCCATAAAGTATTCCCGCCATAAATATTAAATCCAGCGCTAGAGCATAAAACCGGAGACACATTGTCCAGCAACTCTATATTTTCGTTATTAACATTTATGTCAGATAGGATCAGCCCACCCCCGTTTTCTACATAATTTAACAAGTTTTCTCTAATCAGCGGAGAAAGGTCATTGTCAACCCCGAAAATTACAATTACCGACTTATCTTGAAAATTTGAATAAACAGAGAGATTGTCTAACTGCAAACTTTCAACATCCACCATATCTATACTATTTAAATTTATTATTCCACCATCAACTGGACCGGTCACGACACTGCCAACGCTAACCATAGATAAAGAGTTACCAGAAGCCGCCCACTCCAATATCCTTCTGGAAAAATTAAGGTCTATAGGCGTATTTGTAAAAAGACTGTTAAAACGACAGCTCATTAACAAAATTCTACCCTTACCGTATTCTATTGATGAGATAATTGAATATTTCATTATAACCCCTCGTTCAACAAATTATCCGTCTCACTCTCAATCAAAAATCCAAATTCTTGGACGGTTGGATAATTATCTGCACTATATGATGATAGTTTTATACCTATCTTTATGTTATTTCCCCAATTTGATGGCAAAACGTTTAGTTCATCTAAAGTTATCAATGTATAATCAGCCCAATCCGCAGAGTTGTCGTTTACTACTCCGAATTTAACTTCCGTATCTTTTGGGGCGAAATATGTAGATGTTAAAATAATACTACTAACGCTATCCTGTTTTTCTATTTTAAACTTTCTCGTAAAGAAATAAACAGATTTTTTACTTGCGTAAGAAATAACAAACTCACTAACATGAGGGTTCACCAAACGGTCTTTTGTTTCTAGAATTATTTTGAATTGAAAATATCTTCCCTTCAAATTAAAACGATCCAAATCCCTTACAAAAGAAATATCTCCTCCAGAATATCCGTACGAGCTGTCTTCCTCTATATAAAACCACTCTTTTTCTAATAATGAAGATTCGCTACCCCCTACCCTACCAGCAATTATGATCCTCGAATC
>JAPLUX010000032.1 GCA_026397455.1 Candidatus Aenigmatarchaeota archaeon
GTTTTTTGTTGGTAGGGTTTATTCTTTCCCCGACTACAAGAGTTTTTCCTTCGATTGTTATTGTTCTTCGTCTCGAGCAAAGATTTGTTTTTTCTATTATTTTTCTTGCCAATGGTTTTTTACCCTTGAGTTTTTCTGCTATTTTTCTTATATGTTGATCGTTAGTACCACAACAACCACCGAGGAGGTTGACACCTAGACGATAAAACTTTTCAGCAAAAGAAGAGAATTCTTCCGGGGTTTGAGGATATATTGTTTGATTATTTACTATCTTAGGAATGCCTGCATTTGGTTTTATTGATATTGGTTTGTTTGTATTTTTAACGAGAATTTTTGCAACCTCTAATAAACCTTCAGGTCCTTCAGAACAATTGGCTCCTATGGTATCAACATCTAAAGAATCTGCAATAGTGGCATAAGTTTCCACATCTGTTCCGATGTCAGTTCTACCGCCCTGGAATGTCATCGTAGTCATTATCGGCAAATTACAATTATCTTTAGCTGCTAGGATAGCGGCTTTAAACATCTTGACGTCTGAAAATGTTTCTATCGTCAACAAGTCAGCTTTTTTTAAACCACTTATTTGTTCAGAAAAATAATCATATGCCTTGTCAAAAGTCAAATCTCCGAGAGGTTCTATGTATTTTCCTAAAGGACCAATATCACCTGCTATTAAACAATCTGGGCACGCTTCCCTTGCCAGTTTTACAGCCTCTTCATTTATTTCAACTGTTTTTTCTCCATAACCATGGACTTCTAATTTTAGTCTATTAGCACCGAAAGTGTTCGTGAAAATAATGTCAGAGCCAGCATCAGCATAACCCCCGTGGATTTTTTTTATTATATCTCGATTAGTTAAGTTCAGTAGTTCATTACATTTAACTGTTATGCCCATTTTCATGATAGTTGTACCCATGGCACCGTCCAAAATAAGGATTTTTCTTTGCAAGAGTTCCTTGAATTCATCTCTTTTCATAAAAAATCATTTTACTGAATTGTCATTAAACTACTTATTTATTAATTCTATTAAGTTATTTTTATTCTGGAATAATATTTCTCAATCTTTTTAACGCATTTAATTTTTCTTTTTTCTCTAATTTTGACTGTTCCAATAAATCTCTCAGGAAACTTATTGATTCATCCATTGCTTTTCTGTCAATCGGATGAGGTACGCCGTCTTTTCCGCCATAAGCAAACGAGAATTTACAAGGATCTTTCCATGAAGGCACTTCACCATAAATTATCTCAGAAACTAATGCTAAACCTCTCACAGTTGAAGGACCAATACCTTGAACTGCAATTAATTCTTCATAATTCTTTGGTTGAAAATTATAAGCTTTCTCAAGAGCTTTCCAATTCACTTTTCTAGGCATCTTTATAGTATCAACAAATAATTCTTTACCTTTCTGTCCAAAAAATTCCCTGAGTTCTTTTTGATAATGCGGTCTCAGTGATAAGAAATCTTTTTTAATTTTGTTCATTCCATCCTTGACTAAATCGGTCGATATCTTCCTACAACTCTCACTCTCTTTTGCAGTCATGTCGAGAACATTTTCTTTGAACTTGTCTCCGACGATTGCATCATGCGGTTCTTCAACAAAACACTTCACATGATCTGACAGCCAATGATAACGTCTTGCTGTTTTATCTTCAGTGTTGAGTCCTTGTTGTACGACCGCCCATTCACTTTTTTCAGTTACAAAAAAAGTATGTTGATAAAGAGGATAACCACATTGAATTACTGTATTGTCAACCTTGGCTGACATCTTGCTGGAATACTTTAACACCTCACTTTCTTTGGTTGATAGGTTGAATGTATCAGATATTTTATCAATCTCATCCGGAGTCTTTCTTGAAAATTTACCTTTACCACCTGCTATAGCTAAACCATGTTCTTCTGGTTTTGTAACAGATTTTAAGACTGCACAGACTGTTGTAGTTATTCCAGACGAATGGAAATCATGCCCGATAACACAGCCTAAAGCCTGAAACCAATGAGGGTTTGATATTCTTTTTAACAATTCTTCTGACCCGTATTCATCGATTATTATCGTTAAAATTTCACTTGATAATTTTTTCATCCTGTTTAACAACCAAAAAGGAACATGACCATAATGTAAAGGTAGTTCAGCCACACCAGTCCTCATCATAGAGGCCATCTCTCAACTTCCCATGTTTCTTCTATAGGTAATTCCTTCACCATGAAAATTTTCAAATTTTTTTCTTTCTTCGCGAGCATTTCTGCGATATGTATCGATGTCTCTATCTTATCGCCTTTAACCCTTATCAACCTACTTTCAATCTTGTATTTTTTGATTATTTTTTCCAGAACATTTCTTGGTTCATCTGCCTCTATTATACCTTTCACTATAAAACCATCCTGGTCAACAATCTCATAATCTTTCTTAATTTTGTTTGCTCTTCTTATCCATCTTTTCTTCAATTGGTGTATGTTCTTTGTAGCTGCAGAACAATAATGAACGTTCAATTTTTTAGTGTGCTCATTGGCATATTCTAGTAATTTTTTTGCTATTGCTTCAGAACCTTTTACAGCAGTTGGTTCATTATCTTTGATTTCATACCCCTTTTCTGTTAAAAATCCTACATTCCTGTCTGAAAATTCAAGCTCGTTTAAGTTGAGGAATTTAACGCCAGAATTCTCACAAAACAGGATTAGTTTCTTTAACATCTCAAAATCTTCTGGAACGACTGGTACTTCTACACCGACATCCCAATCGAATTTCACTGCTTTTTTAACGACATCCCAATCATCTTGTAGATGGAATCTAATCTCATCCAAACCAGCACCATACAATCCTTTAAGTTCTTCTTCTGTCAAATCACTCCTGGTCGTATAAAGATGAATATGGAAACCTTTACCCTCACTTTTCTTGAGTAGTTCTATAAAATGTATCGTTCTTTCTATGTCTAATAATGGTTCACCGCCTGTTATCCCTGCCCCTTCAGCGCTTATTAACCTAGCTTCTTCTATTATTTCTTCATCAGACTTAGCTGTTCTTTCATTAGCTAACACTACAGGTTTCTGCCATCTCTTTTCAGATATAGTGCAATACCAGCAGTTCCTCTTGCATTTTCCTGTGACGAATAACACGAGTTTAGAACCCCTTGTGCAAAAATAGCAACCTCTAGGCAAATCTCCGATCAACCTTGAGTTAGAGAATATCCTTTTTATCTGCCTCATTTTATCAGATTATTATTGAGTTGATAACTTATTTATTATGTTTGGAGACGTGAGTTGTTATGAACAAACGGTTATCGATTTTTCATTGAAATACTATATCTTACGAATATTTTTGTCTAATTAATCCATTTTTTTGAAATATATTTGAGTAAAATTTTTATAGGGGGACGAAGAATGTATATAATCCGGTAGAGTATGGAAAGCATATACAAAGCAAAATTACGATTGATAGAATTTTTTGAAAAAATAAGGTTTACAAACTTGGACGAGAAAATTTTCGAAGAAGATACTAGTAAACAGAAGAGATACAAAAAACAGGATCATTATAGGGCTAACTAATATAATTCTGATAGAATTTATTTCTTGAATTAGAACATCAGAAAAATTGTTCTTGTCGACCAATTCCTGATAAATTGCTCGGAGAGATGAAGAAAAGAAAGTTAAAATAAATTACCAAATCTTTCTAGAAAGAGTTAAATCTTTAAAATATATCTTCTAATCGAAGATAAAATGCAATATAAACAGCAAATGCCTTGTCCATTCAGAATGAATGGTTATGTAGATAAATGCACAAATGGTTGTAAACCACTTGAAATCATATTCACTACTTCTGGATTGAGCAGTAGAGATGCTAATTATGCTTCAAATAATATCATGTTGACTTATGCTGCTATTAATCTTAGTGATTTGGCGAGAGACGGTGGTTTAGTTGTTAGATCCTTTGCCACAAAATTGAGAAACAAAATAGGTAAACTTTTACCAGAAAGATTAAATCAATACTTGATGGCAGTCGACCAGAAGATTGCATCTGCTGAAAAGTCTAATGTAGGTTTAGAAAAATATCTATATAGTTCTGGTCAAATGAGTAGTACCATATTCAATCTAGCGACACCTCCTGATTCAAAGTATGACAAGGCGTTTGTTTCTGAGGCAGGTTCACTAACAACTCAGATGATGATAATGAGTGATATGGAAACAGATTTAAAAGAAGATACTAAATCTGGAAACTACAATCCATTAAAAAATCCACAGAGTCATTCTTTATTTAAAGAAATTTATAAAAATGCAAGTGTCAAATTAACCGATATAATGAGTAGAACTGGTATTGAAAGAATATTTCCTAAAAATCAATATGAACGGAATATTTGTTCAGATAGGGGAGGCAATATTGATGGAGAAAAAATTATTGAAGCTTGTGTAGTTGGAGCTGCAATAAACTGTTTTGCATCCTTATTCTATATTCGTTTGTTTGATTTGAGAAATCTTCCAATAATCGCATGTAAATATGAACCAGTAGGAAAAGACTGGCAATGGATTTTTTGTGAACCTCAACAAACATCAACCAGTGCATGTGGTTGTGTACGTCCAGAATGGTATTTATGGGGACTTATAGGTTTAGGTCCTCTTTTGCTACTTGCATGTCTTTTGGGCTTGGGAATTAGTGTATATGATCCGGATAACCAGAACAGGTACTGAAAGAACATTTCCTAAAAATCAATATGGACGTAATTCGGAGAGATGACGAAAAGAAAGTTAAAATAAATCATCTAACTTTTATCGGCTTTTCAACAGCTTGCTTCTTTAATTCTTTTCCGATAAAATATTCTGAGATTTCTTTGTCCAGTTTGATCAGTTTTTGGACTAATGGATTCTCTTCATTCAAAACGTATAATTTCGCCTTACCAATTCTCCTAGTCATTCTGACTATTCCTATATTCTCCAATTTTGGGAATATTCCCTGTAATGTAACGAATGAAACGTCTGAGTTCTCGGCTATATCCTTTAAAGTGTAGTCATACAACCCTCTTTCAGTCAGTAAGAAGTCTATAACTTTGACTACAGGAGATTCTCCAAAAACTCTTACAAATGCTGATTTTTCCATATTAACACTAACTATATATTAAAACTTAAAGTTTATAAATTTAATTATTATAGTTTAAAACTATAGAAAATTAACCAAAGTATTATCAATAAAAATATCCTAATAAAGTCCATGGAAAAATTGAAAGTGCATATACTCAGAAGAGCCTACAGACATACTTATATCGGCAGAAGACACATGTCGATAGATGATTTCCGTCAAGGCTTGCCAAAACATGAAAGAGATATGAGTAAGATTGAAAAAACAGTCAAAGAATTGATAAATGAAGGCTATCTGATTCCTATGAAACTTGGAAGGGTTTCTATTAATCCGCAAATGTTGGATAAAATTAGAGAAATTGTATGACAAAATTGAAATAACTCTAATCAGATAAGTTAAACATAGAAATTATCCTTATAACCTTTGATTCTCTATTTAAAAAAAGGCATAAAATCTGATATTTATACCTTAACTTTTAAGAATCTTGTATGAGTTCGATTTATCATATAGATGCAACCCCTGGGAAGACTTGGACATATACGACGGTAAGACAATCCTGATAAAACATTCGACTGAGAACATAAACTTCAGCCAGAAAGGAAGGTCTGCGTTCTTCTTAAATCAGATAAAAGATAGACCGAAGAAACTAGAGTATGCTGACGGTAAGAAATACCAGTTCGGCAAGACTAAGCTTGAATTCTCAAAGGCTGTTTTTCATGGGACTAACAATAGATTAGGTTATGTTATAGAAGTCTTGGTTGACGATGGAGATTATAAATTCATTCATTCGAGTGACGTAGAGGGTCCATCCGTGTCAGATCAAGCTGAATTCATACTTACGAATAAACCAAACCTAGTATTTTCTGACGGTCCTCTGTCCTACATTATGTACAGGTTTGGTATGCAGGCGATGAGAAACTCTGTCGAGAACATGATCAAGATAATCGAGGCTTGTCCACTGGATGCTTTCATAACAGACCATCATTTCTTGAGAGATTTGAGATGGAAGGATAAGATTCCTAAAGTCTTTGAGGTTGCTGAGAAGAAGAAAGTTAAGTTGCAGACGACAGCTGAGTTTGCTGGGAAAGATGTTGAGATGTTAGAGGCGCATAGGAAGGAGTTGTTCAAAGAACATCCTGGGATGAAGTTTGAGATGAAGAAGAAAATGTTTGAGGATTAACTTAAAAATTTGTCTTTTTAATAATCAATCATATGAAATTAACTTTCTTCGGTGGAGTGAACGAGATAGGCGGTAATAAAATTCTCCTAGAAGACAGTGGAACAAAGATATTCCTCGATTTTGGCATGCCTTTTTCCCAAGTTGGCAAGTTTTTTTCTGAGTTCTTACAACCTAGAAAATGCAACGGCTTAGGAGACTTCTTTGAGTTCGGGTTATTACCAGATTTGAAAGGGTTGTACAGAAGAGATTATCTACAGCACATGGGTAGAGAACCGGAGGATACTGAATACCAAGGCGTATTATTAACACATGCACATGCCGAT
>JAPLUX010000052.1 GCA_026397455.1 Candidatus Aenigmatarchaeota archaeon
TAACTTAATTCATTATAATATCTTTTAATATCATTACCATCAACAAGATAGAAATCTTTAAATATGAGTTAGTGTTTTATAATACCTATGAAACAAGAAACAACACAATCTTCAAAATTCGTAATCCCTACAGATGACAATATAAGTTATGTTGTATTTAGGAAAGATGACTCAACGCCATTATGCGATAGTGATCGCTATTGGATGAGAGCAGCCCTTAATACAGGCGATACTGATATTTTTGGTGCTGTTAAAGCTATACAAAAGACTATAAGAGAATACAAAACCTTTGTTGAACCAGATAAACCTGTTGATGTTACTTTTGAATTGCATGCAGCGTATGAAGGCGATAAACCTGGTGTATATTTTAAAGAAAGAGAATTAAGATATAGCAAAGGTAAATTTTCCTTTCCTAACTTTGTCAAATCAGAGAATATAGGCAAAAAAACCGGCTCGTGAAAAATTTCTCCTTCTTGATTTCAACTATCTTCGAAAGTCAAAATCAAGGTCTCCAGTAACCTTCGCTCGCATGAACTCGCTCTTTCTTCAACATCAAAAGTTTCAACAGTCAATTCCAGCAACAAACCTTTAAATTTTCTTTCAATCAAATAACTTCTTATGTTCGGGATGGATCCTAAAAAAATGCAACAGATGATGAAACAGTTAGGAATGAAGATGGACAACGTCCCAGCCAGTCAAGTGATAATCAAGACTGACGCAGGTGACATAATAGTAGAAGAACCACAAGTCGTTAAAACAACCATGCAAGGCCAAATCGTCTTTCAAGTTTCAGGTAACGTGAAGGAAAAATCCTTCAGTGATGAAGACGTGAAGTTAGTCATGGATCAATCAGGAATAGCAGACAAAGACTTGGCTGCAAAGGCATTACAAGAAGCAAACGGTGATGTCGTGAAGGCCATCATGAAGTTGAAGGGTGAATAGATTGAATTTGTTTGAAAAATATAAAATCTACATCATAGGAATAATCGTTTTAATCATCGCAATAATTTTAGGCCTTGTACTGACAGGTGGAATAATACCGCCTATTTGATCATTCTTTCAATAACCGAAGAATAGACAGGGCTGACTATAGTCGTAGATACCATCAACCCCACTATTGTCGTCATACCAAATTCTCTGTAAGGTGTGAAGAAGAATATGATGAACAGGACAACAGAAGCAACGACAGTGAACAACCAAATTTTCTTGAGTGCTTGTTTTTGTTCGACCAAACTGTAAGCCTCTCTCTTTTTTAGGAATTGATGACTCATGAAAACAGTTTCCCCAATTCCAATCAGTAATGTAGTTATCATCCCAAAAATAGAATAAACACTGAAAACCCATTTACTCATCACGATACCGATTGTCATCATCAACATCAACCCGACAGCCAACCAGCTCTTCCAACCCTTTATCTCATCCTTGCTCAAAGCAAAACCAACACCAAAGAAGAAAATCAACAGAGCAAACCATTTTACTGATATGACGCCGACTATCAACAACAATTCACTTAAACACATCAGTATCAAAGGTAAAACCACAACCCCTCTTTTTTTGTATCTTGCTAAAAATAAAACTGCGACAAAAACAGATGAAATCAAAACAGTATACGACAACAAATTGAGATAATTCTCTGTTTTAGGACTATAACTCTCCATCTTCAACAAATTCAGGTTTGTCGGCAATCTTTTAGTCTCTATTAACGTTATCAGTCTCGTCATCAAAGTTGCCGTATCTTCCATTTTCGTCTTGTAACCCCAGATAACCAAATCATTCTTCTCTTTTCCGGCATCTTGTCCATTTATCGGCAACAGTACCAGTACTATCCTTAATAAGAATTAAATCTCTTTCATCGAATATTTTCACGAAGAACGTTGTTGTGCTCCTGTTTATACTATCGACTTTAATGTTGACGTCATCTAGTATGAAATTACCACCAACTTTATACTCAGAACCATTTAAAATGACAGATTTGTTGCCTTTAAGAGCAATTTTGTAATCCTTATCGTTAAAAACAAATTCACTCTTGTTTTCATTAGTGTTAATTTTTAGTACCAACCCACCTTCTAAAACACCATGCTCTGTTAAAAACTTAACATAATTTTCTTCGTCAGAGCCTGCAATAATTTGAATATTATTATCGGAGATATCAACCCTTGTGTTTGCTAAATCATACTGTTTCATCCTAGACTTAATAGAATCAATGGTTTGTTGAAGAACTGTCTGTGAAGCATTCTCTGTTTTAAACAAATAAGATTGACCACCTACAATATCGACACTGAGACTTAATCCAACTTTTTTTACATCCTCTACAATCACACTTAAGGTTGAGTTCTTCGGTATATTGCAACTCCTAGGATTATTGTTGATTATAAAAGTTGTAATACCTTCAAGGTCAGTTGTGGCTCTTTTAAAATCATTTGAATTCATTATCGGTACATTAGAAATATCAGTAATTACGGAACCAATGTTTATGATATCTTTACACGGCGTGTTTGGGTCGACATAGGTAACAACCACACCTGTTGTCCTGGTAAAATTATAGTACAAGAATAAAGCTAAAGCTATCAGAACTAGAACGATAATCCCCATCAACCTATAATCTTTAATCAGTTTCATGTTCTTAATGTTAATACTTTTAAAATTTAAATCTGTGATTAATCCAGAAGAAATTAATAATTGGAGAACAAATCTATTTCCTAGATAAAATGTGGAGAATTTTAGTCATTTCATTTTTCATCTCGGCTTTGACTTCTATATTCTTGACAAAATATTTAATCAAATTCTTTGAAAGGAACAACATAATAGCCTTAGATTTGCATAAAAAAAAGAAACCAAAAATAGCAAACAGTGGAGGCATAGCAATTTCACTCTCTCTTATAATCGGTTTGATGTTTTTTGTTGCTTCACAAACTTTCATTTTTAAAGTCATGGACCAAATGGTTTATCTCTTTGCCGCGATTTTAACCATATTACTGATTACCATCATCGGTTTTTTTGATGACTTGAACAGGAGTGATGTGGTTAATGGAAAAAGGGAAATAAGGACTGGCTTAGGAAAATGGCAAAAACCCGTATTTACGATACCAGCTGCTATTCCTTTGATGGCTGTTAGTGCTGGTGTGACTTCTATGACCATTCCCCTTTTAGGGCCCATGAACTTTGGAATACTTTATCCATTATTGCTG
>JAPLUX010000068.1 GCA_026397455.1 Candidatus Aenigmatarchaeota archaeon
CTTTCTTGCTAAAGTCAATCCATTTGAATGAATGCCAGAACTTTCTAAACCGATAATAATATCGCCAGAAATTATCTTTTCTCCAGTTATTATCTTATCTTTGTCAACTATACCAACACACATAGCAGCTAAATCAAATCCTCTTCCTTTAATCCCTGTGATGACATCTTTCATCACTGCAGTTTCTCCGCCAACTATCGCGATATCAGCTTGTTTTGCCCCTTCAACTAAACCTTTCATTATCTCGTTTATCATTTCATCATTCGGTTCTTCTATTGCCAGATAATCGACTAAAGCAACAGGCTCAGCACCAAGACAGATAATATCATTTACCGACATTGCCACAGCGTCTATTCCAATCTGGTCATACTTGTCTAACATTTGACATATCAAAACCTTAGTTCCTACCCCATCTGTATGAAGAGCTAGAACTTTATTATTTCCAATATCGATCAAACCGGCATAATGTCCGATTTCTGTCAAGACCTTTCCAAACTTCCCATCTCTTAAAGAAAACGTTTCTTTTAATGATTCAGCCATTGACTTATGCAATTTTTTGACTTTAGAAATATCCACTCCAGATTTAGCATATGTGAATTCTTTTTTCACGATTTCACTCTTAAAGTCTTTATAACATTCTCAACTTGCTCAACAGCAGTACCGATATAATTCTTAGGATCGAGGTACCAATCCAATTCTTTCCCAGTAAATTTCTTTTTAATAGTTTCATTCTTTAATAAAACTTCCTTTAAACTCTTGTTCTCTTTTATAACTTTCATCGAAGCCTGTCTGAGTAATTCATGAGCATCTTGTCTTCCAATACCTTTCTTGACCAAACCGAGCATCAAATTTTCTGTCATTATCAAACCATTTGTCATGTTAAGATTCTTTTTAATGTTATCATAGTTGAATTCTAATCCTGATAGTATGTTGATCATCTCTTTTAACATGTAATCAACCAGTATGAAAGTTTCTGGAAATATTATTCTTTCAACAGACGAATCAGTCAAATCTCTTTCATGTTCTAACGGAATGTTCTCAAGGATAGGCATAACATTCGACCTTACTACCCTTGCAAGACCACAAATTCTCTCTGACTTATGTGGGTTTCTCTTGTGTGGCATAGTCGATGAACCAACTTGTTTCTCTTTGAACGGTTCAAACACTTCTGCTATTTCAGTTCTCTGAAGGTTACGAATTTCTTTTGCAATTTTTTCAAGCGTTGAAGCAATCAATGCCATATCATTAATTACTTCGGCATACCTGTCTCTTTGAATGACCTGTGTTGAAACAAGAACAGGTTCTAATCCCAATTCTTTCATGACAAATTTTTGTAACTCAATTCCTTTTTTACCAAAACTTGCTTGCGTTCCGACAGCACCAGTCATCTTACCTACAAGAACTCTTTTCTTAGATTCTTCCAACCTATCTAAATGTCTCTGAATTTCTGCAGCATAAAGAGCAAACTTCATTCCGTATGTTGTAGGAGCGGCATGTTGACCATGAGTACGCCCTATACAGATTGTTTTTTTATGCCATTCAGCTAATTTCAATAGAACATTTTTCAATTCAGCTAATTTTTTTTCAATTATTTTGATAGCGTCCCTGAATTGTAAAGCATAAGCCGTATCCTCTATATCATAAGAAGTTGCGCCGACATGAACATACTTTCCAGCATCGCCATTACAAACTTCAGTTAAAACTTTGACCATGGCCATTAAATCGTGTTGAATCTCTTCTTCAATCATCTTCACTTTTTCCAATTTCACAAACTTTGTGTTTGCTTTTTTTGATATTTCTTCCGCTACGTTTGCAGGAATTATCCCAAATTTAGCGTTTGCTTTTGCTAAGGCAGCTTCTACGGTCAACCAACCCTGTAGCTTAGCCTCTTCTTCCCAAACTTTCTTCATCTCTTCAGTGAAGTAACGGTACTCTATCGGATGGATTGCCATATACTATATAATTGATTTAAATAATATAAAGTCTTTAGTCATGAGATGCTCAAATTCAGAGAGAAGAGTAACTTCTAAGGTTATTTCATAAAAGAAGGTTAGAATTTTTCTCCAGTCAATTTCTCAAACACATAGATGTATGTTCTTGTCGTTTCTTTTATCAATTCATCTGGTAGTTTAGGTGGCTCTGGCATTTTTTTTCCCGATTTAGCTGCTTTATCTAAAGACTCTTTATATCCTTCTTTTATCAACCAGTCTCTGACGACCTGTTTATCGAATGATTCCTGAGTTTTTCCAGGAGAATAGGTTTTCTTCGACCATAACCTAAACTCATCAAGACCTATAGAATCTATTAATATTATTTTGTCACCATCTCTACCAAATTCAAACTTGACATCAGCAAGTATGAAACCAGCTTTATCTGCAATCTCAGACATTTTTTTGTATAATTCAATACTTTTTTGTTTAATCCACTCGGATTCTTTTTCAGTTAACCAACCTTTTTCTAAAATTTCTTCTTTTGAGATTACTCTATCCTTTTGTTCAAACTTTGTTGTTGGGTCGAAAAAAATTTCTGGTAATTTCATAGCCAACACTGGTTCAACAGAAAGTTTAACTTCACCATTTTTTACTCTCTCATAAAAACTTCCGTAAAGATATCCACGAACAACACATTCGATTGGGATAACTTCACATTTTTTTACAATCATCTGGTTTGGTGGGATTATTTCTACCATGTTGTTCGGAAAATTTAATGTCTTAAACCAGAAGGCTGCCATTCTACACAAAACTTCACCTTTAGAAGGAATTTTATCTTTCAATATTACATCAAAACAGGATATTCTATCAGAAAACTCGAACAAAATTTGATTATTTCCAATGTCATAAATGTCTTTGACTTTACCTTTCTTTATCAATTTTTTCATGTGTGAAATTTAGTACGCGGAAGAATAAAAGTATTACTTGTTATATGAGTTCCAGTTTTTCCTTTCATCGCTTCGGGTAATTTATCTATAGAAGTAATTATTACTCTCTTTCCACCATTCTCTAAGAAATGGATTGCTGATTTAATTTTTGGTTCCATGCTACCAGGAGGAAAATGTCCTTCTTTTAGATACTTTTTGGCCTCTTTTACTGTTATGTGATCTAACCATTTCTGATTTGGTTTGTTGAAATTCAACGCGACTTTTTCCACATAAGTCAAAATTATCAGTTGATCTGCTTTTATGCAATCAGCTAAAACATAAGAAGCTAAGTCTTTATCGACAACACCATCGATACTCTCAATCTTTCCTTTCTTTGTTATGTAGACAGGTATGCCACCACCACCAACAGCCACGACAATAACTCCTCTGTCTACAAGAAGTTTAATCGTCTCTTTTTCTATAATATCTAAAGGCATAGGACTCGGTACAACTCTTCTGTATCCTCTTCCGCTATCCTCGATAAAACTAATTCCCTTTTCTCTAAAGGTGTTTGAAGTTTTATAGAATGGTCCTATTGGTTTGGTTGGATTTTTCATTGAAGGATCATTTTTATCACAAACCACATGAGTTAAAATCGTTGCAACATCCCTGTTTATCCCATTCGTCATCAATTGATTCTTCAATGTTTGCGTGATGATTAAGCCTATTTCTCCTTGAGATTGTGCCACAGCAACAGAAAGCGGTAAATCATAACTTGTATTGTCAGCTTCGTCTCTAATTATTATTGCTCCGACTTGAGGACCATTACCGTGAGTAATCGCTATTTTATAACCCCTTTTGATCAATTCTGATACGTGTTTCAACGCCTTGTATGCATTCACGTACTGTTCAGGAATAGTTCCTTTCTGACCTTCTTTGATTAAGGCATTACCACCAAGGGCTAATACAATTTTTTTATTCATAAGAATCTTAAAATATTTTTTTCAAGCAAATAGTCGATTCTCTTTCTGGACCGACTGATATTAAATATGTAGGAATCCCACCAATCTTTTCAATCATTTTCAAATAATTTTTCAATTCTTTTGGTAACGCATCGTAGCCTTTCTTTGCAATATTCTTCCATTCTTCTTCTGAAACATCGGGCCAACCATCCAATTCTTCATAAACAGGTTCACATTTTTCTAAAACTTTTAAACTTGCTGGGAATTCATCCAATATTTTTCCGTTGTACTTGTATGATGTGCATACTTTGATTTTTTTCAACCCACTCAAAACATCTAACTTTGCTATCGCCAGTCCATCCATAGAGTTGACACGAACAGCATATCTTAAGACAACTCCATCAAACCATCCAACCCTTCTCGCTCTTCCAGTCGTTGTTCCGTATTCATTTCCTTTATCCCTTATTCTTTTTCCGGTATCATCGTTTAGTTCAGTTGGGAAAGGTCCACTACCGACTCTTGTCGTGTATCCTTTAACAACCCCTATTACAGTATCAATATTCTTAGGTCCTATCCCAGCGCCAGTACAAGCACCTCCTGCTGATGGGTTAGAAGATGTTACAAAAGGATATGTTCCGTAATCTACATCTAGAAGAGTTCCTTGGGCTCCTTCTAATAGGATTTTTTTATTGTTTTTTATCGCTTTGTCAATCTCTAAAGAAGCATCGCCGACATAATTTTTGATCTTTTCCCTGAATTTTAAGCAATAGTTCAACGTATCTTTCTTTGTGATAATTTCTTTTGATTGGAAGACATCTTTTAGGATTTTTTGTTTTAACGGAATTAATGCATCGAGTTTTTGATTCAGAAGATCATCATCAAACATGTCTATTACTCTCAAGCCGCATCTAGAAACTTTATCGGCATAAGTCGGTCCTACACCACGTCTTGTCGTCCCAACTTCTGATTTCCCCCTACAGCATTCTTCTACATCATCCAAGATTCTATGGAATGGCAGAGTTACATGTGCTCTTTCGCTGATCAACAAATCAAATTTTTTTATCCTCGGTTTGATTTCATCTATTTCGTTACAAAGGACTTCTAAATCTATGACAACACCGTTTCCGATTATGGCTCTCTTACCATGAACAACACCAGAAGGAATAAGATGAAACTTGAACTTTTCATTCCCAACTACAACAGTATGGCCAGCATTGCATCCACCTTGGTATCTGACTACTAAGTCGGCTTTTTCCGCGTAATAATCAACTATCTTTCCTTTCCCACAATCCCCAAACTGCCCGCCGACTATTGCTACACAAGGCATTTAATCACCTTGAAGATATAGAATTTGATTAATAAAAGTTTATTTAATTATTGAATTAACAAAAATTTTAAGAAATGCAGTGGTATGACGCAACTACCGAACGAGACGGTTTTTTTATAGAAAATTTATTATAAATTTAATTTTCTTTCGAATTCATCCAGACCCATGAACTTGTCATGTCTTCCTTCTCTTATATACCTTAAAGTTCTCTCTAAATGTCTCTTTTCTTGTCTAGATAAATTCTTAGGAGAAAATTCTTCTATTTCAACTAGACTAGTCACTACCTTTTCCAACACAATCACCCTATGTTTTAATTTTTCAACTTCATGAGCCAATTTTTGTTCCATGTTATCAATCTAATATTCTACTTTACTCCTTATATCTATATCCGACACATAAATCTTATTATCTGCTAATATAAAAAGTATTCGGTACCGTCCTATTCTGACTCTAAATAACCTTTCCTTTCCTTTTAGCTTTTTTATATCTATTCTCACAAACGGAAAATTTTCAAGTAGTCTGAGGACTTCTAACGCTCTTTTTTGAATATTTTTTGGCATCTTTTTAACTTTCTTGTAGAAATTTTCTTCGACTATAACTTCCATAAACTATAATTGGATTTTATAAATTAATCTTAAGAACGAGCCGGTTTTTTTACTTTTTAATCAGATTATAACAATGTTCTTTTGTATGAACATTTTCGAATCCTTTAATTTGATCACAGGCCTCTTTCGCTTTGCTCGTGTTTGTTTGAGCAAAAGTTTGTGCAATAAATTCAAAACAACTGTCTTTTTTAGGAACATC
>JAPLUX010000065.1 GCA_026397455.1 Candidatus Aenigmatarchaeota archaeon
CCTTCTCGCTTGCCTCAGCCGTTATAGTAACCAAATGAGGAGTTGGTTCTAAATGTTCAACGTTACATTTTCTCCTCTTAACGCCAGTCAATACTTTCGGTCCTGTCACCAAGACGAAAGTGTCATCAATTTTCTTCAAAACGACACAATACTTGCCAGCCTCACGACCAGCAATCTTCATACAAACTCTTCCGATTTCTAACGCCATGATAGTCACCTACCATAATTGAAATACTTTTATTGTCAAAGCTTATAAGTTTGACTTTAATTGAAAATTTTATTTCATGTTACTGACTACTTTTCTAAAAACTTTTCTCATACACTTAGAACAAAGATTTCCACCGTATGGTCTTTCAGGTCTTCTGCTAGACTTCGGTAACTTCCTCATTTCTGAAGGAATAAGTCTAGGAACCCCATGTAGTGGCTTTTTACAAACATTGCATTTGGCTACTTTTGTTTTTTCCATCTTGTAGTGCGTCACTAGTCTGTTACCAGGTGTCCTAACTCTTCTTTTCTTCACGCTTCTAGTCCTTAACATCCTTTGAACCATTCAAATCCCCAGCATCTTTTTAGCTATCAAACTAATGACAAAAGTTGAGATAAAGTACCACCAGAACCAGTCTAACTTGATTCCACCGACTGCGGGTAAAACATTCGGTATTATTCCAACGACCTTGCCAGTATAAGAACTCTTCAAAAACGGAAGAATCAGAATAACGAGTACTAGTGAAACTATCATCGGCTTGAAAGTAAACCTCATGTACTCAGAGTTTATTTTCATCAATTCAGCCAAGTGTTCATTCGTTTTCTTCGTATCACCGCTTTTTTGTGTCTCTAACATCTTAGCTCTTATATCTTGCATCCTCTTCTTAACTTCTTTTGCCTTTTCAGTGCCCAAGACTTTCCAGTTGATTATACTCATAAATATACTGATGAAACCTCCGACTAGAAATACCATGAATATTGGGCTTATTCCTATTGTCGTCAAATCCATCATTCTTCACCCATCACTTTCCTTATCAGTGGATGTGCTCCTTCTAATCTTTCAGTCTTTAATTGTTCATAGAAACTATAAATAATCGTCACAAGCAACAGAATACCCGTTCCTGTAGAACGGCAAGAGGAGGTATGTATCTGTTCAATACTTCTTTGATGATTTGGGGACTGCTTCTATAACCAGGTATCTGCATCCCGATCGATGATATTTGGTCAGCAACACTCTCAGCATCCATACCTGAAGTGCTAACCCAGAATACTGAAAATATGATAGAGCATCCAACCATGAAAGCCATGTAAACCAAGGCATGCAGGATAAGTTGTGAGTTTAACCCAGAGAACAACTGGAATATAAAACCTGTCGGGGCAGAAAGATAATAAATAACTCCGCTAATGGGTTTACTGCTTCCGCTAGCATCTTGAAGAACACAACCTAAGATACTGCATTTTGTGTTTGGATCATTCGTCAAAGGCCTAGCCATCATCCCGCTGAACAACTGAAAGTTTGCTAACAGGGCTGCAGTAAGAATGACCGGTATATTGCTGGTATAGAATAGTTTTAGTGACCATCTCCTTCCGAAACCTCTCATAGAAGAAAAGGATAACGGCACATCCACGGAAATCCCTTGAGTATAAATTACGATGAAAAAAACAACTATCGTCGATATCATCGGTGTCAAGTTCACTATTATTTGATGCCAATTCAAAATCAGAAGACCACCGATAAAGTTCCAGAAAATACCTGAAGGTGGGTTTCCAGTCGTCGGTAAAGTTCCAGCCATAGTGAAAGGTGTGAACAACCTGATGAATATCGTGTTTACGACTCCTGCTGCGATGAACAAACTGATACCAGAACCAATACCCCATTTGCTGACTATTTCATCGAGTAACATCACTATCAGTCCACCCATTGCCAATTGAAGTATGACGATAGTTTTAGTGAAAGCATCAGGGCTACTTGGAGGAACAGCACCACCTAAAACAAAAGCGGAAGCCTCGACAAAACATAAAGCTATAGAAGCTACTTTCTGAACAGTCTCATACTTTTCTTTTTCATCTGGATCATTTAAATCCCAATCTACGATTTTTGAACCGATCAATAGTTGTAATATGATTGAAGACGTGACTAGAGGACCGATACCTAGAGTCATCAATGTTCCAAAAGTAGAACCTAGCAATATTTGTAATGATTGGAATTGTTTACCTGCTCCTGGCATTACTCCATATACATGACCGAATAGCTGAGAAGATAAAAGATAGTAAATGACTAGGATTAAACCAGTCCACATGAGTTTTTTGTTTAAACTTGGTTTATACGTTGGTTTTTCAATGGTTGGTAAGAATTTCGCTATCTTTGATATGTTAAACATTCAACTCACGATTACAGCTTTTCCTTTTCCTTCTTCTAATTTTTTTATCGCGTTCTTAGAGAAATATTTTGCTTCGACTATCAACGGATGGTTGACCTTTCCAGAACCAAGGAGTTTATCATAACCTAAATCTGATAGTTTGACTTTAATACCATCCTTGTCTTTTTCAACTTTCTTTTCTTTTAATAGTTCTTCAATCTTTGAATCTAAATCCATCAAGTTGATAGTCCTGATTTCTGTCTTTTTAATAGAACTCATTCCATGTTTACCGTAATGGTCTGGGAAGTATTTTATCATTCTCATGACTTTGGACTTGTGCATGCCGGACATACCTCTGCCTCCTCTGTTACCAGCACCCTTATGTTTTTTATGGCTTCCATAACTAGACTTTCTTCCCCTTAACTTTCTGATTTTTCTCTCTCTTCTTACGACCATCAGATCATCCTCATTAGAAATTCATTTATCTTATCTTTTCTGTCACCCAAAGCACCCCTAGGATAAGGTAATCTTTTCGCTTTTAGACCATGTAACGGTGAATTTAACTTGAAAACAGGTTTTATTTCTTTTAAATCTTTCAGGTTAACTTTACCTTCAATAATAGCATCTGAAAATTCATCGAAACTACTAAATTTAGTGATTTTTTTCAAAAATTTTTCGTCTATCGCCTTGTCACCTAGAAGTCTTCCCCTCTTTTTCAGAAGTTCAACTAGAGTTTGTTTATCGATCTTACCCCATGTTATGTAGTCTCTGGTTTTTTTCAACATCCCCAGATAATCTCCTTCTTCTGGTACAAGAATACAATTATTCACATAGTTTAATCTTAACATTTTCAATGTATCTTCTACTTTTTTACTCGTATCGACTGAACCACGGATTCTTACAACCACAAACATACTATCACTTTCACCTGTTTTTATATATTCTTAGTAATGAACTTTATAATTAACTTACTTTAGTTCTTTCCTTCAAGTATTATCATACTTTTTTAAAAAGATAAGATTAAATGCTTTTTATTTGTTTAAAATTTCATCGAATCCTTTCAAAAACAACGAATAAGATTTTTGTTTTTGTTTTGAACTAATTAGTATTTAATCCCATGAGTTCTAACAACAATAATGACAAATTTTAATATTAAAATCGAGAATATAGTTGCATCGGCATCTCTAGGTGTCAGAGTACCTTTAGAAAAAATGGTCGAAAATCTAGAAGGATGTGAATATGAACCTG
>JAPLUX010000067.1 GCA_026397455.1 Candidatus Aenigmatarchaeota archaeon
GTTTTAAACCAAAGATGTATGTGTTAAGAGATGATGCTGTAGTCGTAGATAGAAAAGCAGTCGCATGCCATCTTTCTCAAGCTGCAAGAAGGGGTGAAGAACAGCTAGTAAAAATAACGTTGAAAGAACTTGGGATAAAAATAGCTGGTCATATCTTTGTCCCTGGCGTTTTGGAAGGGAGTGATTTATTCTTCATCGATAAAACTCATGCTTTTGCAATCGTAGGATCAAGGACTAACATGGAAGGTGTAAACCATTTGAAAGAAATTCTCAAGACAGACGTCACGCCGATTCAAATGGATAATCTTTCTAGCACGCAATTTAACATCATCAACGATATCGCTATCATAGATGAGGAATTGTCTTACGGTCCTTTGTTTTCTGCGTTGAAAGAAAAGGAATATGACCTTGTCATCGCATCAAAAAAAGTAGTGAATGAGATGGCTTTGAACTTCTTGCAGATAGATGATAACAAAGTTGTAAACGTAAAATCAGAAATCAACAAAAAATTGAAGATGATGGGTCTTGATGTGATAGAAGTAGAGATAAGAGACTTGATGAAAGGAAATACTGGTGTAAGAAATATCTGTTTACCCTTCTACTGATTTTGAATAAGTTGCATTTAGTTTAGAAGTTTGTACCAAAATTTTTGTGAAATCTTTATCCCAATCTGTTTGAATTACAGTTGTTTGACCTGATTTTAAAAGATCTCTTGGTTTATTGATTATATTCACCTTATTATCGTCTACAAAAACAGTGAAGTTTGAAACTTCTAATTTACCAGGATTAACAACAGTTATCAACAAGTTGTTTTCAGCATCTCTAGAAACATCTGATATCTCTACATTTTGGAATATTCTCTTGATATAAGTAATTATGTCAAAAGAAGAAGGTGTTTGTGGGAGTAAAGGACCGATGATTGGTATTGATCTAAGAGTCGGTATCGAGCCTAAAATGAGATGACCGGCTATCAATGCAAAAAATATTAAGATTAAACCTATAATTATGTTCTTGACTATTTTTATCATTGTGTAAACTATTACAGCTAAAATCAAGATACCTATAATTATTGAAATGGCCATGTTTCATATATTTGTAGCAGAACTTAAGTATATTTCTCAGAAATGTTTTCATTTTCTAATACTTTTAAAATTATACAAAATTATTTAAATTTAAACATGGATAATTTATCCAGGTTATATGAAAAGCATAGATAGTTTAACATTTATTATCTTTTTTGGAATGTTTATCCTTTTAATAAAGCCGAACTTTGCTTATGATTGGGATATGTTTGGTCACTTTCCAAACAGAACTAGTTCTTCACAACTTCCTGGCAATATAAATTTCCCATTTGTAAGATGGAAATTTAAGGCTAACGGACCTGTAGATTCTTCACCTGCCGTTGCTAGACTTAAGGATAAAAGTATCATAGCCTTCGGCACTAATGTTCAAAATGGAAAGTTATATGTTGTCGATGGTTATGGTATCGAATATTGGACTCATGAATTTAATAATGCTGTTTTTTCCTCTCCAGTCATAGTTGATTTAAATGGTGATAATGATCCGGAAATCATTGTTGGAACTGACGACGGCATACTTTACGTTTTCAATTATACAGGTCAGTTACTGTGGAATTATGAAATTAATGGCACTTGGAAATCCATAGATTCCTCACCATTAGTTATTTGGGTCAATAATGAACCGTTAATCATCTTTGGAGGTTTCGGTAAACCTAATATATACGCACTGGATAAAAACGGTAATAGTGTTTGGAACTTTACTACTGGAAGCTACGGTGTTTTTTCATCCCCAGCCTTCGGAAGGATAAATGGGAGAAACCAAATAATACTGGGTTCTTACGATGGGAACGTTTATAGTCTAAATCCATCAACTGGAGAAGTACTGTGGAACTATAGCATAGGTGTATTTGTTGAGGGAACTCCAGCTGTAACACAAAATCAAATCTTTATAGGAACTCAAAAAGGCTTGTATTCCTTCTATGGAAATGGGAACTTTCTATGGAACTTTAGTTGTGGACCTACAAGAGGAGGAATTGCTATAGGAGATGTTGACGATAATGGAGAGGAAGAAATAGTCTTTGGTTCTGATGATAATCATTTGTATGCTCTGAAAATAAACGGAAGTTTGCTCTGGGCATTTGAAACTAGAGACAAAATATTTTCAACCCCATTCATAGCTGACATAAACTCTGACGGAATCAATGAAGTTGTTGTTGGCTCTCTTGATGGATACCTCTACGCTTTAAAGAATGGTGAACTCTATTGGAAATTCAAAACTGATGATGGTATAGTGTCTTCTCCTGCTTTCGCAGATATGGATTCTGATGGACTACTAGAAATAGTGATAGGTTCTAGAGATTTTTATCTTTATGTGTTAGACAGAGAAACACCAGAAGTAACGGTTGATGTGTTCGTTGAATTCCTTAATGGAACAATGTTCACAAAAACTTTATCTGTAAATGAAGACGAAGTTGGAAAAAGAATCTTAGAATTAGCTGGGCTTGACATTAGCGGTAGTTATGATTACGCTTGGGGATCCATGATAACTTGTATAGAAAATGTTTGTTCTCCTTCTGACTGGAGTTGGTATTGGTCTTTTAGACTAATCAAAGAAGATGAATGTCATTGGAATTATATGTCAGTCGGTATAGGTCCTGGTGGGACGAAAAATCCAACGTGTTGGAATAGAGACTACTCATCTTATGATGGTCATTATTGTGCAAAGAATGGAGATGCGATTGGTTTAACTTATAGAGGTTATGGAGAAGAAGTACCTACTACAAAGTCTGATTTAGGAATAAAATCGTTCAATTTGTCATCAAATCCTGTAAGAAAAGATAAAAATGTGACAGGAGTTGTTGAAATAACGTACGGATTAAAAAATTCAAAGTTTAAAATCGGAATCTTCGTTAATAATCAAAGTATTGAAGAAAGAATTATAGAGATTTTTTCAGAATTTCCATTAAAACTAAATTTCACTATTAATGTAACGGAAAATAGCAATGTTACTTTTATTGTAGATCCCGACAATACAGTTGAGGAATGTGATGAGAGTAATAATGAAAAATCCATTCTGCTCAATATAATCTACTGTGGTGATGGTATATGCAACGATGATGAAACTTGTTCTTCTTGTCCTCAAGATTGTGGTTCATGTCCAACAACAACCATTGAATATAGAGGCGGTGGTGGAATTGCAACCACTACTACAACAACACAAAGTACAGTTCTGACAACTACAACAACTATTCAAACAACCACAACTATATTTTCGTCTACTTCCACTACAACAAGTACAATCCCTACAAATGTCACAAATATAGAATCAAAACCTAACCCATTAACAGGATTTGCTACGTCTATAACTTCACCGATTGGTATCGCTATAATAGTTGCAATCGTCGTTTTAGCATTTTTTGTTTATTTAATGTTACCAGAAAGATAATGCTACCTTTATTGAAGCCTCTTCTGAGATTTTTTTTGTAGGACCTGAACCTATTACTATTACATCCCCGTTTTCAATCTTGAAATTTTGACGAAGAGTTTCTTCCAATCCTGTAATTTTTCTGTTACATCCTGGAAATATTAATTCGTTATTTTTACAGATCAACGTTGTAGCACCGTCAGCCCCTATTTTTATAGCCTCATCTCTCTGTTCAATACCAAACTTGACTTTTTTCGATGAATTTTTAACAAGGATTGCAGTATTATACTTTCCAACTGTATAGTCACTCGTATCTATTTTTATCGGTTTTGAAACTTTCATCAGAATTTTTTTCAACAGTTCATTTCCTTTTTCAGTCAATACGTTCCCTTTAGTAGAAGATTTTATTAATTTATTTTTTTTCAAACGTTTTATGAGTGTTTTAATAGTAGCTTCTCCCATTTCCATTTCTTTCATCAGTTGAAACCTGCCCATAGGCTTTTCAGAGAGTAAAAAAAGAATCTTAACTATGTGAACAGGGGAATAAGATGCCCTGACATCGATCAAATCTTTAAACATGTTATCCATATGTATATTCTATAATCAAAAGACTTAAAAAATTAAAAATTGGATAATTTATCCAGGAATATATCATGGAACAAGAATTAAAACAAAAAAGTCAACAGGGAACTTTACTTTTGTCTGCACAAAGGACGAAGTATTCATTGAAAAGAAAATTGTTGTTGATGATGGGCTTAACTTCTTTAGGAATATTAGGAAGGGCTGCATTCCAATTCATTCCAAGTGTTGAACCCTTGACGCCTTTAGCAATATTAACTGGTTTTTTACTCGGTCCTATTTCGGGCTTCATCTCTGGAGTTGTTGGTTTTTATTTATCTAATTTTCTTGTTTGGGGTTTTCAAGGCCCATGGACTATATTCCAATGTTTAGGTGCTGGCCTAGCAGGTTTTATCGGTGGGTTAATCGGGAAATTGGGAAAGAAATCTAGGACAAAATTTTTGATATCGACTTTCATCGGAATAATCGTTTATGAGATAATCGTGACTGTTTCTATGGGAATAATGTTTGCTTTTCCATTATTACTGTTTTACATAATCACTAGCATTCCATTCTCTCTGATACATTTGTCGAGTAGCTTAGGTTTTTCATTTTCATTCTATGAATTCAAAGATCAGATAAAAAAGTTGAAGGGTGGTTTGATTGAAAAAGAGATACTTGGCTTCAGGTTTGTTAATAGTGGTACTGGCAAGCCTGCTAATAAACTTGTACCTTACCTTTACGTCAGAAAAATCCATAGGAATGATAAAGGTAAAAGCAAAGATAGATTTTGGTACTTCAGAAAAGACAAAAACAGTTGATGTTCAGAACGGAACGACAGTTTTTGATGTTTTGAATACTATCGCGACTGTTGAATACCAGGAATATGCAGGAACGGGAAAAATGATCACATCGATAGATAACATTGCACAGAATTCTAGCTATTCATGGATGTACTTTGTGGATGATAAACTAGCGTCAGTAGCGTGTGACAAGTATGCATTGACAGAGGATTCTTCATTCACTTTCAAGTATATGTCGAACGAAGAGGCGCTAAAATACTTTAGTTGATATAAACTTTTTTTAGAAAATTTTCAAAAAACAGAATCAGATAGGTTTTTGTTCTTAAAAATAGAAAATTAGATTATGGGATTTCTCAATTTTTTCAGAAGACTTTTACAGAAGAAAGAAGACTTTTTTAATTCTCCTTCCTCTGACTATATTCCGACTAAAAATGAAAGGAGAATGATAAATAGAGTACTAGATGTAAACTATAACAGATTTAAAACGAGAATTCTACCTAAGATTTCTCAATTTGAAAATATATCGATTAAACAAATTGAAAAATATCAATCCGAATTCTTGAAATCTAATTTAGAGAAAATAAAAGCACTTGATAGGCCTTTAGAACAAACAATCTGGAGAATTAAATTGGCTGAAGAATTAAAGACTAAAGGAGAACTCGCTGCTGAGTTAGATTCTATTGTTAAAGATTTAAGTAACTTATTCGATCAATATGAAAAAATTCATTTTATACAACTAGATGGGAAACACATTGATAATATTCCATTTGATGTTAGATTTGATATGGAAAATGAATTCAGTAAAATTCATGATTCGATTTTCCTTATTCTTGACTCACTTGAAAGATTTTTAAAAATTGTTAAGGAGGGATGGTATTTGGGACAATTATTATAAAGAATCTAAATTGATTCTTTCTAATTAAAACTTCGTGAATTATAGTGTTCAAATCCCACCTCCTGGCGTACTTAGAAAAGAATAGGTTTTTGTTCTCAAAGAAGATAATAATTCTTAGAAAGTATGTCTTATCATTTTACAAAAGGTAGAAGTAACGATTTAGTTATCTCTTTAATCGGACTCATCGACATTATCAGCGGTATAGTCATTTATGTCAGCCGAAATTTTAATCTTACATCAAACTCTTCTGTTTCGATGTTGATGTTC
The DNA here is from genome assembly GCA_026397455.1 of Candidatus Aenigmatarchaeota archaeon. Classification (GTDB taxonomy): domain Archaea; phylum Aenigmatarchaeota; class Aenigmatarchaeia; order CG10238-14; family CG10238-14; genus JASEGC01. The sequence goes on from JAPLUX010000067.1 coordinate 5,968, forward strand.
TTTTATTTCTTTTTAGGCATATGGTCTTTAGCCAGAAGCTTCAGAAGAAGAAAATACTTTGATTGGAGAGCAATCATCGACATAATCAATGCTGTATGCATGACTCTCATATATTATGGGAATGTTTACGAAATATTCCAGATAATCGGGGCAATAATAGCGATAAAGGGAATAATAGGAATATTCCTGATTACTACAAAAGAATAAAAAAATAAAAAAACGTCAATGAATTTTCTGTAAATTCTCTAACCATGTCTAATTTCTCTAGAATACTAATCAAAAACTTAACCTAGGATTAGAATCTCTTTGGTCTATGCTTTTGATAACATTCTCTACAGTAGACTGGTCTACCTTCTTGCGGTTTAAAAGGAACTTCAGTTTCTTGACCACAATCAGCACAAGTTGCCTTATGCATCTCTCTCTTGAAACCAAAGTCTCTCTTCTCAAATGGCATTTATATTTCCTCCTAATTAGATTTAGAAATATGGATTTTATAAGCTTATAAAATTATCGGAAAGATGAGTTTAAGGCATTATTTGAAGTGTTTTCTGTATATTTCATCGACTGTCCTGCTGTCTATCCTTTTTCCAAAACAGATATGTGGAACTAATCCACCGGAGAACTTCTTTGGAATGTGTAAAAGCTCATGTAAGAGTGTCTTTTCTTGGTCTTCTCCGCTTAACTTATCGAATCTGGGATATAGTACTTCTATTATATAATGCGACTTAACATTAAGGACTTTCTGCCATACTCTCGATAAACCCCATATTCTTGCATATGCCCTGGATTTAGAATCATAACTCCTCATGCAAAAAATTCTACTGCTGTCTAAATGTCCATAGTTCAGCACGTTTATCATATAGTTTATTTTTTCTTGAATGTCCTTAGCAAATTCAAAGCGCATAATACTTGTTATCTGCAGGAGAATTTATTCTTGTATCATTTTTATAAATTTATTAAACTCACAATTCTATCAGATATTATGTATGTAAGATTCATACAAGATTTGTTAGTCCCAGAAGAAAAAGCAGATATTGTAATTTTTGGAGCATTAGTAGGCAAACATTCAAAATCCATAGAAAATTTAAGAAAAGAGAGTTTTTTCATAGAACCGTTTGACTTAAACAAAAGGTTCAACATTTTTGACAAATTAAAAGTTGCTGATATAGGCAATATAGAATTGAAAACTCTCGATGATATCACAAAAAAAGTAAAACATATTCTTGAAAAAAGCAAGGTTCCTGTCATGTTGAGTGGTGGCCATGTTGCATCTTATTTCTCGATAAAAGGTTTTGATGAGGATGTGAAAGTCGTTGTTTTTGATGCACATTGTGATTCTAGGAATAAATATGAAGATGAATACATGGAAGAAGCAAGTTATGTCAAAGGTATAAAATACGACCCGAAATTGAACCCTGTGACTTGGTTCAGAAGGTCGAGCGAATCTAGAAACCCAAAAAATTATTTCACGATCGGCATTAGAGAAGGAGATGAGTTCGAGTTAGATTATTTAGAAAAAAATGGTGTCCAATTTTTTACAGCACAACGAATGAAAGAAAATTTTGATGAATTAAAAAGAAAGTTGAAAGAATTTGTTCAAGGTTCAAAAGTTTACATTAGCGTGGACATAGATGGTTTCGACCCAGCATTTGCTCCTGCTGTCTATCATCCTGAACCAGGTGGCTTTTCATACTTGGATTTTGCCGAATTAATGTCAGTTTTCAAGGGTTCAAAAATAGTAGGCTTCGACGTGGTAGAACTAAAGTCTATACCAAACAACAATGTAACAGAATTCTTAGCTACTAGAGTTATTTTTGAAATTCTGAAATACATTGCAACGAATAAATAGCAAATTTTTTAATTCTTGTATGAATAATATAATATAAAATTTAACAGAGGTGTTTGAAATCGAAAATCCCTATCTTAAAGAACCATTAAAATCTATCGAAGTTAAAGAGAAATCAATATCTCAACTTCTAAAAGAAATGAGTGGCACGGGTTTTCAAGGAAGAAAACTCGGTGAAGCTGTAGATGTATGGGAAAGAATGATAAAAGATAAAGACGTGACGATAATCATGGGTCTTGCAGGTTCCATGAGCACGACTGGTCAATCGAGAATTATAACGTGGTTGATGAAAAATCATTTCATTGATGTCTTAGTCTCAACGGGTGCGAACATATCTGAAGATATACAAGACTTTTTGTACGGATACTATAAAGGCCATTGGTTGGTAGATGATGAAGACCTATTAAAACATGATATTTTCAGGTACTACGATGTGTTCACAGACGGAGTCAAATACAGACAAATGACAGAATTGATAAGAGAATTCCTTAACACCCTGAAAGAAGGTTATCCTTATTCGTCAAGAGAATTTTGTGCAGATTTTGGTAAGTTTTTGAAAGAAAAAAAGATAGATAGCATATTATCGACTGCGTATGAGAATAAAATTCCTGTGTTCAGTCCAGCTATTGTAGACAGTGAATATGGAATTGCTGCAGTGCTAGCTAGAAGAAAGGATAAAAAAAGTCCGATACTCGACCAGATGAAAGATTTTGATGAACTGGCAAAAATCGGAGAAAAAAGTGAAAAAACAGGAGTGATCTATATAGGCGGTGGTGTACCTAAAGACTTTACTCAACTACTTACAGCCATCATTGGCATTCTCAAGGGTGAGAAATTGGAGTATCCACATGAGTATGCTGTTCAAATAACCACAGATTCACCCCAATGGGGTGGATTATCTGGATGTACTTTTGAAGAAGCTGTCAGTTGGGGTAAGATAACTAAAAAAGAAAACAATAGGGTAATGTGTTACTGTGATGCTACGATTGCTTTGCCTATAATTACACATGCCTTGAATGAAAGGATAAAAACAAAAAGACAGGGAAAATCACTTTCTGATTTTTTTTAAACCCTTCCCAAAGAACAAAAATTTATCTGATTTTTTATAGTTCAAAAAACTTTCTGGGTTTCTCATCTACTTCACTTTTCCTTTCTTAAATACCATCTTTATCACTTCCATCCTTACCTCTTACCAATTATTCCAGCCCCCTGTCAATAAAGACTATTTCTTGTAAGTCTTCTTAGCCTCTTTAAGGACTTGTTTTAATAGAGTCCCCTTAGGCATCTTAGCTTTGGTCTCCTTTACATGTTGTAACCACTTGCTTGCCATCATTCACACCTCCTTTCTTTATAATGTATTCAATTGCTTTATTTTCAATTTCTTTGTTTTTCATGATTGAATTTTTCTTTCCCAAGAACAAAAACCTATCTGATATTTGAGGTTATTTATTGATTTAATTTTTTTATCCTATTTTTATGTTCTTTTTTGGATATCTTTCTTCCTCTTTTGAACATATTAAATTCAAAATCTCTTAGTTCTTTATATTTACCCTTTTCTTTTGCAAATTCTTCCTTCATAAATTTGTTATAATTTGGATAGTCATCTATGGAAATTTTAAATAATATTTTGTGTTCTTTCAGTATTGCTTTGACGCAATTTATGTCTATTATAACAAATTCTTCAGGATACCTCATCGAAAGTAATGCAGAAGCGATTGGAATACCAATACCATCTATATCTTCTGTCAAGATTTTAAGTGCTTCTAAAATATCTTCATTAGCTACTTCTAATGCCATGTTTATTTTGTTTACAGTATCATCCCAGTTTTTTGTAGGTATTATTCTCACATTTACTTTGTAGTTGTGTATCCTAAGAATATCGACTAAATTGAGTTTTCCTTTGTTTTCTTTAATCGATTTTTTTATTTCTTTCCATTCTTCGTCAAAAAATTTATCACGATTCATGTCTAATCTATCTTTTCTCAAGAACAAAAATCTATATGATTCTATATTTTTAGAAACAATATGAGAATATGTATAACTGCAATTATAATTAACACAATTCCAACAAATTTTGCTAGTTTTGCAGATATAATTAAAATTATTCCAAAAATTATCATTAGGATTGGATTAATGGAAAGCAGGAATGAAGAAACTCCTTTAAGATTTGGAAATTGAAAATTAGATTTAATTGTTGTGGAAGTCACA
>JAPLUX010000114.1 GCA_026397455.1 Candidatus Aenigmatarchaeota archaeon
TTTTTCTTTCCTTTAATGAATCCCGGTCTATTAGTAACATTCTTGATTTGTATATCGACTAAATCTGCAACGACTTCTACTATATTTTGAACATCTAAACCGGTTATTTCATGGACTTTAAATTTATCTATAAGAGATAAAACCCCATGGCTGATCTTCCTGTGTACGTTGGTACTTTTAGCTGTTTTGGCAATTTCTCTAAAGAAAGATTGAGAAACTCTTGTCAAATCAAAAGTAAACTTATAAGCCATGATATTAATTGGGTTCAATAGAATTTTAACTTAATTGTCGTATACAAAAAATCTATTTTGTTCTAGGATCAACCCAACCTTGTTCATGACAAACATAATCACTATATTTATGTATGCTTGTTTCTTTACCTGCCGTTATCAAAAAAACTTCATCATGGCATTTATAATAGCAACTTGCGTTTTTCATTTCTTCACAAACTGCCCTTGTCTCAACAGAAAAATCAGTTATTCCACCTTTTTGCACTATTCTAGTTGAAGAAGTGATGATAGACAGTATAAAGCCTAACACAAATGAAATTATAACAAGCAACAACACAATAATTATAGTCCTATTCATACACAACTATTAAAAAAATGTTCTGGTAAACTTAAAAAACTATTGAATTTACAAAGCATTAAATAGGAAGAAAGGAATAGAATATTCATGTTAGTTAAAGAAGCCATGACAAAAAACGTCATAGTAGTTAATCCCGATGCTACGATAAAAGATGCAGCCAAGATAATGACTCAGCAAAGAGTAGGGTCATTGCTTGTTATAGAAGGCAACAAACTTGTAGGAATAATAACAGAATTAGACATCATATGGAAAGTTGTTGCGGGTGATTTAAATCCTAAGATTACCTTAGTCAGGGATGTGATGACAAAGCAAGTCGTATCTGTTAAAGCTAATCAAACTTTGGAAGATGCAACACAAATAATGGTTGAAAATAGCATAAAGAAACTTCCTGTGCTAGAAAGCGATAAGTTAGTAGGAATAATAACTGCGACTGATTTGATATCCGTTCAACCGAAAATGATAGATGCTTTAGCTAAACTTCTTTTGTTCGAAGAAAAAAAACCTGCTGCTGGATGATGTATGGTTCTAATCAATTCGACTGAATTTGGTTCAATAACAATCGATGGTAAGATTTATTATACAGATGTAATCGTTTCTTGGGATGGAGAAATAAAAGAAGCTAGAACTTTTGCCCGACATTTTTTTGATAATAATGAGTTTGAACAACTGATGAGAAAAAATCCTGAAGTGATTATTATCGGAACTGGTGATTCTGGTTATTTGAAAGTTTCTGATGAAGCGAGAAAGTTGTGCAAACAAAGAAACGTTGAAATCATAGATATCGTATCAAAAAAAGCAATAGAAAAATTCAATGAGAATCTTAAACGAGGAAAAAGAGTTATCGGGTTTATTCACATTACTTGTTAACGTTTCTTCTTTTTACAATTTTTACACTTATACTTCCAAAGGATATATATCC
>JAPLUX010000080.1 GCA_026397455.1 Candidatus Aenigmatarchaeota archaeon
AAAAATAAAATTATTTAAATATTCAACAGTTAAAGAAGGATTTATGATAACCGTTGATTTGAAGAAGGTTGGTGCGATACTCATCGTGTTTTCTATAGTGTTATTTATTGTCCTGTATTTCATAACTAACCTTATCATAAACTTGCGTCTAGACCTTCATAAGACTTGTCCATTACCACCAGAATCTTGTCCGTACAAAGGCAGTGTCCCGACCGAGGTGTTGGCTGCGTTCGTTATCGATGCGGCGATGGGTGTACTTGGAGTATCTTTGCTGATAACATCTTATCGTTCAGAGAAAGTCAACGTGAAAGAGAAGACAAAGGTTAAGGAAAGTTTGAAGTCACTCCAGGATGATGAGAAGAAAGTATATGATCTGATAGTCAATGCTGAAGGGTTTATGTTCCAGAATGATTTGATCGAGAAGACGGGTTATTCTAAGGTGAAGGTAAGTAGGATACTTGACAAGCTAGAGATGAAAGGTATCGTCGAGAGAAGAAGACGTGGAATGGCTAATATTGTTGTTTTGAAAGAAGTTTAATCACATAGATTTTTGTTCTGAGAAGAGAAAGAATAATTATGATAGACCTTAGTAAGTTTAGTTACGGCATTACTTCTTCTGTTGTCACTAGTTTAGCCTTGATTGTCGGTTTAAATGAAATTAATAATCCCAAAATGAGTATAATTGGCGCATTATTGCTGATTGCAATCGCAGATAATATATCAGATTCATTAGGCATTCACATTTATCGTGAATCTCAATGTTCAAGCACTAAAAATAACACCAGAGTTTATACTTCTAGCAATTTTTTGACTAGATTAACTGTCACATTAATCTTCGTTTTATTAATTATGTTTTTACCAATACAATATGCTGTATTGTCTTCCATGATTTTAGGACTATCGCTACTTTCTGTGTTGAGTTACCTGATAGCAGTTAATCAGAAGAGGAATCCTTATTTAGCAATTGTTGAACACGTTGGAATTGCTGTTGTGGTGATGATAACAAGTCATTTTGTGGGTCCAGCAATCATCAATATTTTTAACAGACTATAACGGATTATCATCTCATGTATTAAGTATACAAACGTAGAAATTCAGAGTCAATGCAATACTGACCCATATGATGTATGGAAGTAGAATCAATCCTGCATTCTTGGATATCTTGTAAAATTTAAAGATTGTTACTGCGATAGCTATCCAAAGTATTATGATTTCAACAAAAGCATAGAAGGGAGATTTTAAACCAAAGAACAGTATTGACCATAGAGCGTTCAGTGCTAGTTGAGCAGAGAAGATAAACAAGGATGACTTCACTTCTTTATTTTCCAATCCTTTGTTCCAGATTAAATACAGTGAAATTCCCATCAGAGTATAAAGAGTGATCCATACAGGTCCAAAAAGCCAGTTGGGTGGAGTGAAACTCGGTTTATTTATCGTGGCATACCATGTTGGAATAGAAGAAAAAGTAAACATTGAACCGATAGCACCTGCTATTTGACAAACAAAGATAGCAAGTATGAGTTTAGCGATATTTTTAATTTTCATGACTGATCCCTCTTAATATAATTTTTGTATAAATAATTAATAAAAATTTTCGAATCAATCTTAGTTAGATAGGTTTTTGTTCTGGGAAAAGATAATCATATTATGAAGAAAAATATGAAATGGCTCATTTTTGGAATAATTTTCATATCATTCTCATTTTTTACTTCATCAGTATACGCATTTTCCTTTGATGATATTTTTTTCTGGGTATCAAATTTTTTCGGAAAGATTACTGGTTATGAAGTTTATATGAATGACACCACGACCACGATCGAAACAACAACTACTACATTATTGCCTTGTCAATCTGAATGTTGTACAGACCCGACTTATGAAAAAAAGGTATGTGAGTATCCCAAGACTTGTACAGAAGGTAAATGTATAGATACCGCAACTACGACGATTCAAACCTCCACTACAGTTTCCCAAACCGAGACGACTACTACCTTATCACCTTGTCCATACGAATGTTGCTCACTAAAAGATCCAGTTTATCAAGGCAAAGCGTGCGAGTATCCAAAAAGTTGTACAGGGAATAAATGTGTTGAAACCACTACTACAGTTCAAATCCCATGCACAGATTCTGACGGTGGAAAAAATTATGATGTGAAAGGAACTGCTAAATATCAATGGGGTGAATATACAGATTATTGTAGTAATGAAAGACAAATAACTGAATATTACTGCCAAGATAGTGGTGATGGAAGAGGTCCGGTAATATGGACTATTGGGGCGGTTGATTGCAGATACGGTTGCAAGGATGGAGCATGTTTACCTCAACCTACACCTGTTTGTGGTAATGGTATATGTGAAACTGAGGAAGAAAAAGCAAACTGCCCGAAGGATTGTATAAAATGTTATCAGGACAGTGAGTGTGGTCAATCTACCACCAAAAAAACCTGTGATTATCCAGGAATACCCCCCTCATTAATGAAACCTGAGGCAAGACTTCCCGGCGTTTCTTATGCGTGTACAGTGGAAACAAAAAATACGTGTCAAAATCCAGGAACAATTAATTCACAATGCATGGGTATAGGAGGGGTAGCATGTAAACCCTGTGAACTTGGATGTCAAAATGGAGAATGTATTTCAGCGGTAACTCAAACTGAAACATGTACAGACTCTGATGGGATTAACTATTACTTAAAGGGTTATGTTGAATTTCATCCTGATAAAAAACAAGCTTTTGATACTTGTAGAGTAATAAATTCAAACACAGACTATTATGATACTTATGAGTGTAGTGGAGACAACTGTTATGTTCTAGAATCTTCATGCACAGAGGTTGGGACAGCTCAATCCCATGTTTGGAAATGTCCGAGTAATATATGTAAGGACGGTGCTTGCATAAAAGCAGAAGAAATCAAAGAGCAGGTTAAATGCATATTCTATAATTCAGATATAATCACACAACCCACTCCTGCAAAGCCATATGAGAAATGTTATGCAGATTTACGGCCAGCCGTACAAGCAGTATGCACATCTGATGGAAATGTAGCTGAGGAGAATGGAAAGAAATATTTGTATTGTTTAGTTGATGTTGCTGGAGAAAAAGGAACAAAACTTGCATGGAAGAGCAGCTGTGGCGGATATGCTTATACTGTCATTGATGGGAATAATGAAAATGTAGAATTTAATTGTATTCCAGCTTCTAATGTAACTGAAGAACAAATTAAAGGAAAAGGATTTAGGTATGCATACTTGCAATGTTATGATGGGTTAGAACAAAAAATTCCTGCACCCATGTCCGCACCCTGTCAATCTTCAGAATCTTGGCAACGAATAGCCGCAGACTTTTGTAAAAATCACTGTTATGCAGATCAAAGCAAGTGTGGAGTAAATTCTTTTAGCGTTTCACAAGAATGTTATATCGATGCAGAGGAAATAGTTTCTATCCCAGCTGTTCCTTCTACAGAAATACCGCAAGAAACACAGCCATCACAACCAACAACAGCACCAACAAAAGGCATGCTGTATTATTTTCGTAGTGACGACTGTCCTCATTGCATAGACATGGACACAGAGATAGGAATATTGAAACAAAAAGGTTTTTTTAATGATTTTGGGGCGGCTGTTTTCGATATAAATGATGAGATTTCACAAAAATTCGAAATTAAAGCAGTGCCAACTCTTATTCTTTACAAAGATGGTTGCAGTTTTAGAAAAGAAGGTTTCATTAAAAGCGATGAGATTACAAACTGGGCTTATCAAGCCAAATGTGAAGAAAAACCAATTTTAATATGCAAAGATAGCTGTCCTTTAGATGAAAAATGTTATCCGTTTAGTTATAGGAAAGATGGGAAATATTGTTCTGATGAAGGAATGTTTAAAGAACAGTTAAAAGAAGATGCTACTTGTGAGAATAATTTTGAATGTTCGACAAATGTTTGTGTGGATGGAAAGTGTATAAGTTCAAATTTGATTCAAAAAATCATGAGCTGGTTTAAAAAATTCTTTAGATTAGATTAACTAACGTAATCATATAGGTTTTTGTTCTTTGAAATTCCAAGAATGAAATATGAATTCTAATGGACCTGAAATTAAGATTATTGAAACAAAAGATTATGAGATTTTTAGCATTCTTGCTAGGAAATTTGATTTAGAGACTTCAGGTATAGGTGATTATTTCAAAGCTTGGGTAGCTATTTCTGATGGTAAAAAAGTCGGTGGTATATCATTGAAAAAGAAAGATAAAACGTATTTATTGGACATAATAGCAGTAGATAAAAATTATCAAAAAAAAGGTTTAGGAAAGAAATTATTATTAGTTGTTTTAAAATATTTGAAAAAAGAAAAGATTCCTAAAGTGTATGTCAATACGAAAGTCCCTGAATTTTTTAAGAAATTTAATTTCAAAAAAATACCACGTTCTAAATCCCCAAAATTCTCAGATTGTTGGACTTGCCCACAATATAATAAAACTTGTTTTCCAACCCATATGACATTAGAATTAAAAGATTTCAAGTCTATTTAGAATAGATAAATTTTTGTTCTTGGAAGAGAGATTTAGTTTGTGAACTGGAAGGAATTTTTCAAAGAAGGTAAAGAACTAGTTTTAGCCACATGTTCTAAAGATGGTAGACCAAATGCAAACATAGCAATTTCTCTCGGTTTTGTTGACGACAAATTGTTGATTGCTGATTGCCAGATGGAAACTACCATCAAAAACTTGAGAGAAAATAAAAAGATTTGCATAATTGCTGGATATTATAGGTTAAGGGGTAGTGTTGAAATCCACTCGTCCGGGAAATACTTTGATTTGTGTGTTCAAAAGAACAAGGAGTACACTGTGAAAAATGCAGTGGTTGTCAATGTAGAAGAAGTTTTCGATTTAGATAAGGTTAAAAGAATTCTGTAGTCTTCTAAAATAACCCCTAAGAATCAAATGGTTTTTTGTCTAAATAGTCACCTATCTAAATTTTAGAGAACCTGTATGTTTGAAATAAATCTTAATTGGTTTATTGAAGTCTTTACCTAATCCTTTAATTTCCTTTTCTTTTTTCAACCAAAATTCCTTTGATAAGTTTCTGTATTTATCTTCTAATCCAGGAAAATTCTTCTTTATCGCTTCAAAGATTTCTTTTTTTGCTGGAGTCAAATTCAAATCCTCAAACATAAACAAATCGATAAACGGTGAAACTTCCCTGAAAATCTCTTCCAAATCAGTTAAATACGGTAAGATTGGGCCAATAAAAGCATAAGTATAGAATCCTTCTTGTTTTAGTTTCTTCAAAGCTTCTAACCTTGCATGCGAACTCGAAGAAAATGGCTCAAACACTTTTTTGATATTTTCATCTAAAGTCGTTATTGTTAAGCCAAGTTCACAATTTTTGAAACGTCTAAAAACATCGACATCCCTTAAAACTAGATCAGATTTTGTTAGAATGCCTAATTTCATCTTCGGGTTTAAATTTTGAAGAACTCTCCTTGTTAATTGGTATTTTCTTTCGATTGGTTGGTATGGATCGGCAGATGTACACAGAATAACACTTCCTGTTTTGCTTTTACTTTCTTTAGCAATCAGTTCAGGGGCATTTATTTTTACATCAACGAATTCTCCCCATTTTTCATTCTGTTTTCTCCATCTGCAAACAAACCTCGCATAACAATAGATGCAGCCATGCATACAGCCAGAATAATGATTTATAACCCAATCTTCACCAGGAATTTTGGTTTTATGCAATACACTCTTTGCTCTTACTTCATGTATTTTAACCATATTGAAAATGGGAGAAACAATTTATTTAAATTATGATATTTTGATGAGTCGGTATAGTGGAGAAGTATTGGAAATAAACGAATTATATAGGATTAAGTCATTATGCGAGTATACGACCAATCCGTTTTTTTAATTTGCTCACGTTTCAATGATAAATATTCGCGATACAATCTACCAAATGCATCATAATGAATTGGATCTATAGAACCTGCCAACTCTAAAAGTTCACGTGCCATTTTTTCAGTCAAATCATTCCCAAGTATCATTCTGGTGTGTATATAACTTCTCTGTGTTCTGTCATTTAATATTTCATTAGCTACTTCTTTCATGAATGGTCTTTGGTCTTCCAATACCTCAATACTCCATTTGTTTGGTTTTGTGAAGACATCAATGACAAGTGTATAAGATGCATCTGGACCATACTGTCCTACAAGTTCGCTTAGTCTTTCAGCTTTCTCGTGCTCATCTTTTTGTTTCCAATCCTGCAAAGTTTGATCAACATTGTTGATGGGTAACATAAGAACCATTTTCATCACTATGTTAATTTTTAAGAGTTAAGGAATAAATAATAGCAAACGCAGAATCACATAAATTTTTGTCCTTATAATAAGATAGGTTAACCATGAAAAAATTAATCCTGTCATTGTTTTTAATCGTTGTATTCAGTGGCTGTGTCCAGCAGAATAAACCAATAGCCTGCACAGAAGAAGCCAAAATATGTCCAGATGGTTCTGCTGTCGGGAGAGTTCCACCCGATTGTGAATTTGCACCATGTCCGACTACAGTAAACTGTTCAGCATATTCTGGTGAGGAAATTCAACACTGCCCAAACCCATGCGTTGTATGTCCGCCATGTATTGAATGCAGTTCAATCAGTTGTCAGACTGAAGAATTCTGTAAAAGCATTGGTTTTGATAGGAATTGGTATAACAAGACAGTTCATGCTGGTTCTTTACTAGGTTAAAAAAAGAGAAATAGGAGGGAATAAACCCTCGTTTTAAAGGCTGACGACCTAATAATCCTTTTGACTGGAAAGTATAACTGGGTTTGGGAAGTAGAGTTGTGATGAAGATAGTTTTTTAGCTATTAATATAAAATAGAAATTATGGTTAAACTTACTTTTTATGGTGGTGTAAATGAAATTGGTGGTAACAAGATTCTTCTGGAAGACAGTGGAACAAAAATATTCCTTGATTTTGGAATGCCTTTTTCTCAAGTCGGCAAGTTCTTTTCTGAGTTCTTACAACCACGTCAGTGCAATGGTTTAGGCGACTTCTTTGAGTTTGGGTTGATGCCTGACTTAAAAGGTTTGTACAGAGAAGATTATCTCAAACACATGGGAAGGAAGCCAGAAGATATAGACTACCAAGGCGTGTTATTATCACATGCCCACACAGACCATTCAGCATACCTACATCATCTGAGATGTGACATTCCTATCTTTTGTTCTAAGCCAACTTATGCGATACTTAAGGCATTAAACGATACTGCGAGTGGTAGTTTTGCTGATCTTACTGACATAACTGAATGTTTTGAAACATACATGAACACAAAAGGAACGATAAGCAGAAAGAACGCTAGAACTCATCCTGAAATAAGAAGAGATAGGAAATTCCAGATATTTGAGTTCGGAAAGGAATTTAAGATCGATGATATCAGAGTTAAGCCTTTCAACGTTGATCATTCTTTACCAGGAGCTACTGGATACATTATATATACATCATCTGGAACGATTGTCTACACTGGCGACTTCAGGTTTCATGGAAGGAGAGAAACGAAAACAATTGAATTTATGGAAACATGTGAAAGAGAAAAACCTGACCTGTTGATAATAGAAGGGACTAGAATTGACGAAGAAAGTTCAATGAAGGAAAAAGATGTGGAAGATGAAGTTTCGACTGTAGTCTCTAAGTCTGAAGGGTTGAAAGTCTGTAACTGGCCTGTCAGGGATACAGACAGGATGATGTCTTTTTTCAACGCTGCAAAGAAATTGGATAAAAAACTGACTATCAGCCTTAAACAAGCCTATCTAATAAATCTTTTGAAAGAGTGTAAAGATGCTGAAGTCCCTGACATTAACGATGAAAATTTAGCTTTGTATGCAAGCAGAAAATCTTGGGGTCTCATTGGCAGTGACTGGAATAAAAAAATCATAGGAGAGGATTACGATAGTTGGGAAAGGAATTATCTTGATGGCTCGATTTGTTATAAGGATGTTCATGATAGTCAAAAAGAGTTCATGTTCTTCTGCACTAACTTTGACTTGAAAGAATTGGTTAACATAAAACCCATGAAAGGGTCGGTATACATAAAATCTGTCTGTGAACCTTTTGACATAGAGATGGAAATAGATTTGGAGAGGATTACAAACTGGATCGGTCATTTTGGTATGGATCTTCAGAAAACTCATGTTTCTGGCCTAAAATAGATTAATAATGATATTTCATTTGGTAAGCCTTTAGGTTGAAAATATGAAAGAAGAAACTGAAAATTTTATCACCAATGTTATAAATTCTTTTTCTAATATTCAGAAAGAAATAAACAAAGGTTCGTCAGAACACGATATTAGATACAGGTTTGTAAAATATTTTGTTGAGAAAGTTCTTGGTTATGATCCTAAATATATTAAGTGGGAAAAGAAAAGAGCAGATTTGACTATTATTGATGAAAACGATTTTGCAGTTATCAAGATTGAAACAAAAAGACCTACAGAAAGTATCGATAAAATTCAGCATGAGGAACAAGCCTTCAAATATGAAGAGGAAACAACAAGATTTATAGGTTTAACCAATTTTTTGCAATTCAAATTATGGGAAATTAAGAAAACTGGAAGTGAATTAAGGATTAATCTTGATTTTTCTAAAATTTTAGAACAGAGAAAGCCAATAGAAATTTTGTCAAGCGAAGAGAAAAGTCAAATTCTATTTCTGAATAACTTAACCAAAGAAACCCTTTTTGATTCAAGCAAATATGAAA
>JAPLUX010000093.1 GCA_026397455.1 Candidatus Aenigmatarchaeota archaeon
TGTATGTATTCATGCAACAAAATATGAAATATATAGGCGTTTACAAGTCTTCTATTCTTACAGGCATTAGTTATCTGTTTGAGTAGACTCCTATTCATGACGATAAAATTTGAGCCAACAGTATGGAAAGCTCCTATTTGAGAAGGTAAATCTGTCAATCCCAAGATTAACCCAACTCTTCTTTTATTCAAGGTTATCTCGACTGCTCTTTTGACTAAATCAAATATGTCAGCAAAATCAGAACAGTCATTCAACTCGTCTACAAATTCCATGTTACCATTTAGTGTTTATATACACTATAACTTTATAAACTTTTCCCACAATATTTAAACTTTCTTGCATAATTAATAATTATGATACTAAAGAGCATAAGTGAAGGAATCAAGTTTGCTTTTTCTTTGAATGTAATAATACCGTACATAGTATTGTATTTGATAACCTTCTATGTTATGATCGGTTTATTTTCTACTCTTCTCAATTTTATGCCACTCGGAACAGGTGGACTTAGAGCATTACTTTCTCTAGGCATTTATTTACCATTTTTCATAATAATCGGTCTAGCCTACTTATGGATTCATGGGGCAATCATAGATCAAGCAAAGTATTATCCTAGAAGAAAACCTTTAGCCAAGAGTTTTGAATACTCAACATCCAGATACTTGACTATGTTATGCGCTGCAACTCTTTTCGGCATAATAATGGTTATAATCTCTTCCCCACCTTACATCGGTCCTCTATTATCCTTTGTTCTTGGTTTGATGTTATTCTACTTGTATCCATCCATAATAGTTGACAAGAAAAGATGCATAGAATCTTTCAAAAAAAGTTTCAACACATTCATGAAATATCCTTTAGAGACTTTTGTTACTTGGTTGTTGACAATTGTGCTGAGTCTTATAATTGTTGGAATTTTTGCATTGCCTTTGATTATTTTTGTTTTTGCTAATCTGACTGGTATGCCTAACTTACCTACTGCAGCTGGAGTCGAGCAACAAACTATGCTCAAATCTTTATTGCCTGGAATCTCTAATGCAGTTCATTCTCCTTATTTCATCATCTATCTTTTCATTTTCTGTGTAGGTTTGGCCATCAACTCATCTTTCGAAATGGGAACAAGAACAAGACTTTATATCAACACTAGAAGAGCAGAAACATGATTATTTTCTTATTCTTTCGATAACAACATTCAATAAACGACTTAAAATAAAAATTATTAATCCAAAGATTATTCCGATTATAACTGCAAAAGCATAATCCGAAGGTTTTCCCATTAAAAAATCTACGAATAAAGAAAAAATGAATGTTATTATTGCAACTATGATAAAAATAAAATAAGGGTTTCTAATTCCCATCACCTATTCTTTAACGCATTCTTCATCCTTACAGAGATAACCTTCCCCGAGATAAGAACAACCCATATTATTCATGCACATAGCCACGCAAACACATTTTCCATCTTTACATTTTGGGTTGGGTATCATTTTTGTACAGTTCATCGAACAATCTGAATTAATTTCACATTCTTTTTTTTCAATCGGCCTGATAAAGAACGATACGATAAAAAAACAGACCATTATCATGATGAATGTAATCAACATAACAACCAACGGGTTTACTCCTTTCATCTCATCACTTTTTCTCTTCTTTTACCAAATCTTTAACAGCAGAAAACAGGTTGAAATTTCTTATAATATCTTTTGTAGAGACTAAAAAGAATTCCATCTCTCCCCCTTGGTCTTTACATTTTAACCTCATCTCTCCCATGAAAGTCGTATAATCGTTGAAATCTTTGTTTATAGCCGCAAAAATACAATTTTTTCCCATTCCTTCCCCTTTAGCTGCGAATACTATTCTAGGAAATACTTCAACCATTTTTTCTAAACATTTGTTCATTTGATCTCGTGAGTTATTGCATGAGCCACAAGTGAATGAAATTAGTTCAATATCCAATTTTGATAGATCAGGCAAGCCAGTGTATGTCATCAACATTTTTTTCTCGAGTCTTCCCCTTATTCTCGTGACGGTCGACTGGAAAGTGTTCAGTTTTTGTGCCAATTGCCTGTCACTAATCTTACTATTCCTCAAAAGCTCAAGCAAAACTTCCATTTCTCTTTTCTTCATATTACATATTGCTTCCAAGAAATATTTAAATAAAAAAGAATCCATAATTTGATGGACGAGGGAGTTAAAATGAAGAAAGATTTTCTAAGTATTGATGATATAAAGAAAGAAGAAATCCTTGACGTTATTGATTTAGCTATTCAATTGAAGAAAAAACCTATAGGGAATTTTCTAAACGGTAAAGTTTTCTGTCTTCTCTTTGAGAAACCATCCACAAGAACAAGGGTCTCATTCGAGAGTGGTATAAAACAATTGAGTGGAAGTACGATTTATCTGGATGCAACAACCAGTCAGATATCAAGAGGAGAAACTGTAGAGGATACGGCAAGGGTTCTAGATAGATATGTTAACGCGATAATAGCAAGAGTGTTTTCTCATAAAACTTTGGAAATCATGTCTAAATATATGAACGCTCATGTCATCAATGCCCTATCCAATCTAGAACATCCTTGTCAAATTCTAGCAGATTTAATGACAATAAAAGAAAGATTCAAGGATTTTAACTCTTTGAAATTAGTTTACATTGGTAATGGCAACAACGTGTGCAATTCTCTGCTCTTAGGATGTGCAAAAGTCGGAATGGATATGGCTGTCGCTTGTCCAAAAGGATATGGACCAGATGAAAAAATAGTTGAATTAGCAAGAAATTATACAAATGTATCAAAATCTAGTGTTACAATCGGAATAGAGCCTAAAGAAATGGTTAAAGATGCAAACATAATCTACAACGACACGTTCATCAGCATGGGGAATGAAAAAGAAAAACAAAAACGATTGGGCATTTTCGTACCAAAATACCAAGTCAATGAAAAACTTTTGAGATGGGCATCATCAGACGTCTTCTACATGCATTGTTTACCTGCACACAGGGGAGAAGAAGTAACACCAGAAGTCATCGATGGTCCAAGGTCTATTGTATTCGATCAAGCTGAAAACAGAATGCATGTACAGAAAGCTTTGATACTGAAAATGATGGGGATAAAATTTTAATTATTTTTTTCCTTCTTTTCTCCAAACTTTATCGACTTTTCTTTGATGTCCTATCCAAGTACCATCGACTCTTTCTAAGAACTCTTTCTCTTTAGCGTCAGCTAAGTCATGTGCCTCAACATCATAACGAAGTCCATATTTTTGAGAAGCGAATTTTTCAATAGATTCATGCAGGGCAACAGCTTTAACATCTATCTTCCCTTTTATGTCATCGTCGATGTAAATTTTATCCTTAGTCTTGGCCCAACTGCCCACGTAACTCTCATGTTTTTTTATGATAATCTTGTTCTTTATCTTTTCGCCATCGTATTCGAAAGAAACCCAGTCTTTTCCGAATTGAATATTCTTGACTTTTTCTCTCTTTAAAATCCTGACTAAGTATCTTGTGAATATTCCTCTATGTCTTAACTTCATCTCAACTCTCTCACGATTTTTTCGATTATTGAGATACCTTGGTTTGCATCATCTTCTTTTATGATTAAAGGGGGTGCAATTCTTAGTGTCTTAAAACCACAACCCAACAACAGCAATTTATTCTTGAAAGCTTTCTGAACAACAATATCTCTCTGTTTTTCATCGTTGAACTCTACCCCAATCATCAAGCCCAACCCACGAACATCAACGATTTTTTCTGGGTATCTTTCTTGCATTTCTTTAAACCTTTTCATGAAATAATCTCCCATGATGTTTGCATTATCAATCAGTTTCTCTTTTTCCATGATCTCTATCGTTTTCAAACCGACAGCTAAATCAATTCTATGTCCACCGCCCCAAGTGGAAGAAACAGCTCCCGGTTCATTCGGGTCATATTTTTTTGATGACACGACTGCACCGACTTGCAAAGACTTGCCAACAGTCATTATATCCGGTTCAACATCGTAATGTTGGAAAGACCACCATTTTCCAGTCCTTCCCATCCCTGCTTGTATCTCATCGAATATCAGAGGCACGTCATGTTTTTTTGTTACTTCTCTCAGAGTTTTTATGAATTTTTTGCTCGCTGGCCTGTAGCCACCTTCACCTTGTATACATTCAACAATGACAAAAGCAGGTTCCGCCTCTCTTTTTATCAATTCTTCTAATTGGTTTATGTCTGGGTCGTTATCATCCGTGCAATATTTTATCAACTCATTGTTAACCTCTGGATAGTATTTCTTCTGGACGGCTTTGCTGTCTGTGAAAGATAACGCACCGATAGTCCTGCCGTGGAATGCCCTGAAGAATGAAACTCCTGCCAATGGCCCTTTTTTCCTGTAAGCAAACTTTATAGCATTCTCAACAGCTTCTGCCCCACTGTTTGTGAATAGAACTCTTGACAAATTTCTTGGAGTTATTTTAAGAACTTTTTCAGCTAGTTTGATTTGCTCTTCAGTGTAAAAATCCTGTCCAGCGATTTTATGAGCACCCACTTCACTAAAACTTCTTAGGACTCCTATTATTTCTGGATGTCCATAACCGATGTTGCAAGAACAGACGTTAGAGTTGAAATCCAAGTAAACTTTTCCATCAACATCCTCTAGAAAACATCCACTTCCAGTTTTTATTGCCAGAGGATAGGCGAAAGTCGTCTCGATACAGGATTTTTTAGTTCTTTTAACTATATTTTTTGTCTTGCGTCCTGAAAAGATTTTCCAAAACATAATATAATATTGGCTTCTTGGTATAAATTAAAAATGCTCTCTACTTTCACGTTTTCTTCTTTTTATAAATTTTCTTGCTTTTATCTTCATCGTCATTCTCTTATGTTTTCTCGGCATTTTATCATCCCATTACTTCTATCTTTAGTAAACCATCCTTAAAACTCTTGTTTAAAATTTCTATGTTAGGTCTAATAGGAATAAGCTTAAAATATGCCTTGTCTCCAGCAAAAGCCTTTATTTCTAAAGATTGTTCTAGCTTCCTTATCTCGATATCGTTTGGATTCTTAACATCCGGTAATTTTATGTTTATAGTCTCTTTATTACCGACTTTCTCGATTTTTGTCTCTGGTTCTTCTGTCACCTTTGGTATTTTCTGTTTTCTCTCGACTCTTTCTTCAACTCCTCCAATACCTTCTCTCACACCTAGCTTTCTCTTGATTTCAGGTTCAATTTTTCTGTATTCGCCGGCAGTGTTAACCTTGATTTCAGGTTTCATTCCTGGTCCACTCTTGATTATGATGTTTATACCCCCGCCCTTGAAAGGATTTTCCATATCGAATTTTGGGAACTTGATGAACATAGGACCGAAGACTTTGTCTATCCTTTCGAATTCTTTATCTATATTTTCAAACATGTTGTAATGCTTTCTAACTCTAGTATCCTGTCCACAATAAGGGCAAGCTATCCAATCATCCTTCAACGCCTTTCCACATCTTCTACATTTTTTTGATTCGAACATACTATCTAATCTTTATTTCTTTATCTTTTTTAACTTGTTTATTTTTCATTCTTATAGTTTACACTCATCAGTTATAGTGTATATAAACACTAAATATTTATAGTTTACTATTAGAGGTTCTGTTAACTCTACGGGTCTTATAATTAAGGTGTAAACTGAGGGTCTTTATAAGATTTACACAAAAAATCTAAAAAGCTTAAAGATTAGAACTTTATATTATATAATAGAATTACAAATATTACCATAAACTTATAATAGGATGGTTGAATAATATGCAATACATACAAATTGATGATTCTAATAGAAAAATAATTTTAGAACTATTTAACAAGTCCATAGATAAAGAAGGATTTATTATTGAAAAAAGAACAGGTAAAAGATTAGTATGCCCATATTCAAAAAAGAATATACAAAAGAATAGTTTTTCCATTCTACCTGGCTCTGCTACTTTTGTAAATAATGAAATTTACTGCTTTGCTGAACATATTGTTACTCATAGATAAGTGATATGTGTGGTTGAAAAGGAACCTGAATCAGATGAGTGTAAACTTGAAAAAAAATCAGATGGCTTTCAGAAAAAAGAAATCGTTGGAATACATGTTATTGAATATTTAGTCTCAAGTGCTATATCATCTCCATCAAAAATTCTTTCTGCTATCAAACAAATAATATTTTTTTATAAACTTCTTCCTTCTGAATGGAAAAAAAAAGCATTTAAAATTTTTGAAAAACTTTGGAAAAATAAACAAGTAGTAATATCAACTGTTCCTGAATTACCAGAAAGAATTTATGGAGTTTCCTTTGATGATGATAGATTAAATAATCTGTATAAATTACTTCCTCCACAAGACCAAGCAATAATGCTTCAAGGGAAAGCAATGACAGATTTAATAAATAAAGGGCTACACGGTGATTCTGAACAAATAAAGAACTCTGTCGAGGACAAATATGGATACACAGGAGTGAATATAGTAAATATGATAACTACAGGTGACATTCAATATTTATTAGAAGAGATTGCGGATTCGACTGATTCTAAATATTGTGTTAAAAAATTTAATGAATGGGTTTCTAAGTATGGTTGTATTTCTGCATTAGTTCCCCCATTCGAACTTAGTAATCCAGAAAAAATCAAAACAAAAATAAAAGAAATATCGAAAAAAGCCATAAAAGATTATATATTAGTAAATCTGTCGGGTAAAATGGAAGAATGCACCGAATTATTAAACTTGATTTCAGATATGAAAAAAAATGAAGAATTGAACTATTCTAATATAAAAACAGATATATCTGATTCTGGTTTTCGTAAATCATTAAGAGTAAAAATTAATTTTAAAGAAAACTAAACCTTAGTTGTCATCTCGTCTTTTACTATTCCTTGTGCTTTTAGTCTTTCAAATATTTTCTTTTCCTTATCTACATCAGATATACCTTCTTTCAAGGCTTTTTGTACTTCTTTTTGAGATTTACCACAATTAGAACAACCTGATTGAATTTCATATTTTTCTTTCGTCTGATAGAATTTGGTTTTAGCACCAGCAGAGGTTCTAGTCGTATGAGCATCAGTCATAGGTGGTATGTAAACAGCACTAATTGTTTTTTTACTACAAAAGGGGCATTCTAAAATAACATTATCTACCATGTCATCCTCAACTTATTCGTGACTATTATTCACATATTCGTTCAAAGAATTTTGAACTGCCTTTTTATTTTCTTTTGGTATTTTAAACAGTTTTTCAATGTCGTGAATTTCTATTTTCTTTTTATTAGACAAACCATTTACATCATCATAAAATAAGAACTTCCAGTCAAACTTTTTTATATTTTCCGCTATCATTGGGTCTCTCATTTTTCTTGATAACAATGATTCTCTATGTTTCGGTATAACAATTATTCTCCTAGTATGGTTTTGTGGTATGTTAGAACCACGAGATATAGCATCTGTTATGGCTGTTGTATTTTCCACTTCAAATTCAAAATGTATTCTTCCTTGTTCATGCCATATAACATCAATCATATCAACCCTGTCCCAAGTCAAACTGTTAACAAACCTCCAAGTTGGCCTCTCTATTGTTATTAATCCAGATAATTTTTGTTTTTCATAAACATCAGACTGTTCCTTTGATCCAACCCAAGTATCATATCCTAATTTCTTACCAATTTTAGCCAAAAGATATATCATTCTGCTATGTTGGGACATTGAAACTTTGACTTCTGGCTTTAATCTCCATTTACCTTCTGTTTTTTCTGCATATTGTTCCAATATGCCTTTAATTTTTTCTGTTTCAGGTGTTAATGCATTTGGATATTCTATGAATATTGATTCAAGAACTTCGTCAAATGAAACTTTTACCTTTCTATCCAAAAGTGTTACTATTGATCTTTCTACTCTATCGCTTAATGTTGGATGAGTGAAATGTGAAATGTCAACTCCTTTCAACCACCACTTTTTACCAATCTTTTTCCCTTTGTCATCATAAACTGTTATTAGTTCGAATTCCTTTCCTATGTGATCTTCTAAAACTTCATCAATATTTTTAGCGCCAACAGGAACATCCCTACCACCTTTTAATTCAACCATTATCCCGTTAAGTATATGTTGATAAATTGTTGGTTCGCCTCTTTCTCCGATAATTCTTTGTGCGGCATCAATAACTTCCATTTCATAAGTTTTCATATCGATTGATCTTTCAGTTAGAAGAATTTCTCTTTCAGGTTTTTTAAATCTAATATAATAATCACCAACTGCTGAACCATACGGTTGCAATAAGCCTTTAGCTGATGGTCTTGCAGGTGGCTGATAAATAATTTTCTCTAATTCAAAACCAACCATTGCAACTGCTTTGATAATCGAATTCCACACTTTGATGTCTGTGCTATGAAATGTAACTGTCATATATTTTCCTGGCTTTAGAATTTTGTACATTTCTTTGAATGCCGCTCTTAACATTTTGTGATAATACTCAAAATCTTTGTTTTGCTGTCTGTTTATTGTTATCTCATCATTATATTTCAAATCAATCTTTAGCCAAGATGCCCATAATGTACTTAATTCAAAATATTGGATTGCTCCTCCGTATGGTGGATCTGTAAATATATAGTCAACAGAATTAGGCGGCATGATTTCAGAAAGTTCTAAAGCATTATGATCTTTTATGAATATGTTTGCACCATCTTTCAAATCTTGGAATTCTTTAGCTTCTCTATAATATTTTATTTGGTTGTTTGAATCTTGTTTTGCTTTGATAACATGATTGAATCTTTCTTCAAAATAAAACCATACAGGGCATTCAACTCTCAAAGTTGGTAACCAAAACCTATGGAGTATCCAACTTGTAGAAGGATGCATCCCCTTTTTCCATCTTGGTTGATGAACAGGATTCAATTTTGAGACGTTGTGAACATTACTTGTAAATATTATCTTAAAAATATCTTTTATTTTTTCATC
>JAPLUX010000121.1 GCA_026397455.1 Candidatus Aenigmatarchaeota archaeon
AACTAAATTCATAGTAAAATGTTATTCAGATAAACTAAAGAGTATTTTTGATTGGACAAAAAATCTGATAGAACAAATTTATCCTATTGTAATCAAAGACCAACAACTGAAACTGCCACCAGAAATACAAGTTGTAATCAATTCTAAATTTAAAAAATTCCATGAAAGAGGTGAAAAAGAAAAATGGGTTTATGGTACTATGAATCACAAACTAAACATGATTACTTTTTATCCAAGTGTGACTTTTACTGAACCAAAAAACAAACTTATAGGTTTTACTAAACATTTACAAGATTATGCGTATGTTATGATACACGAACTATTACACTACAAATACAAGAAGAATGAGTTAAAAACTGCTGAAGAAACAAATAAAATGTTTAAAAAATTTGTATGGAAAAAAAAGGAATGGGCATGAGATAGGTTTTTGTTCTTGGGAGAGAAAGATTAATTATGAAAGTTAAAGTGATTAAGAAAAAGAAGGAAGAAGTTGAACGAGAAGAAAAAGAAGAAGTTGAAGTTGATTCAGACCAAGATTACATTGGCTAGTGGTTGGATAAGAATCAGATAGATGTATTTAAAAAGTATAAGCCAAGATAAATCTATGAATAAAAAACTTAAAAAGAAAATGATTATTACACAAGAGGAGCACGACAAATGGCATAAAAAACATAAAGGCTATGATGAAAAGAACAATAAAGAACACGACATTTGTCATAGAAAGATAGGTATTATAGTAAAAATGCAAAAGACAAGATAAATCTAAGAATCAGTTAGATTTTTGTTCTTGGAAGAGAAAGATAATCTGGATTGTATTGTCCTGTAAGATTATGTTGAAGAAATAAGGCTTAGATGTGTTTAGATGAAGAAAGAAATAATGGAAGAAAAAATTGTTAATTGCTCCTCCTGCAAGTATTATTCAAACTTGGGTGGTCTATTGCATTGTAAGAAACATGGTTTTACGAGTTCTGTTACTAAGAGGCTTTGTGATGACTTCAAGAGGTAAAAGTATGGAGAAAAAGAAATAACCCGAATCATATAAATCTTTGTTGAGAAAAAAATGACAAATTTTAATATTAAAATTGTGAATATAGTTGCTTCTGCACCTCTGGGTGTCAGAGTACCTTTAGAAAAAATTATCGAAAATATTGAGGGAACTGAATACGAACCAGAACAATTCCCTGGTCTGGTTTATCGCATAAATGACCCTAAGGCTGCTATGTTGATCTTTTCATCTGGAAAGCTTGTTTGCACAGGTGCAAGGACTATCGCAGATGTTAGGAAAGCCGTAGAAAAAGTCGCAATGATGATAAGGTCACTAAAGATAGATGTTCCAAAAAAATATAAGATACAGATAGAAAACATCGTTGCTTCAGCACAAATCCCAGCAAGGTTGGACTTGGATAAAATCGCGTTTGAGTCGGAAAATTCTGAGTACGAACCGTCTTCATTTCCTGGCCTGGTCTATAGGATGAAAGACCCTAAGGCTGCATTATTACTGTTTGGCTCAGGCAAAGTCATCTGTACTGGTATAAGGAAGATTGAAGATGTAGAATATGCTATGAATTTTGTGTTTAAAAAATTAAAGAGTATAGATGCACTTAAAAAACCTTTAAAATAACCTAGAGCCAGACAGATTTTTGTTCTTGAAAGAGAAAATTAAATTATGAAAAAAATTTATACATTATTTTATCTTATTTTTCTCGAACTAAGAAGAATCATCTTCAGGATAAAATATTTTGCAGAAGTTGATGTAACAGATAACTGCAATCTTAGATGTAAGCACTGCTATCATTTTCATGGCAAAAACGAATTTAAAACAAAGGAATTATCTCTGGATGTATGGAGGGAAAGATTCAATGACCTTCACAAAGCAGGGATAAGGTTCATTCTTCTGGTCGGTGGAGAACCTGCACTTAGAAATGATATTCTTATGCTCGCTGATAATATTTTTCCTTTTGTTTATGTTATCACAAACGGAACAATAAAGATACCAATGGAATTTAATCATCTACTGTTTGTTTCTTTGGATGGCATGCGAGAAAGAAATGATTCAATCAGAGGAAAGGGTGTTTTTTCAAAAGTAATGAAAAATTATTCAGGGGATAAACGTGTTGCTATCAATATGACAATAACCAAGGATAATTACAAAGACCTCGTAGATATCGTTAAGTTTGCAAAGGAAAGTGGTTTCAGGGGTGTTGTGTGTAACATATGTGCATCCGGGATTGATGTTGAAATACCCATGTTTGTAAGAAAAAACGAGAGAAAGATGATAATAGAAGAACTGAAAAGGGTGAAGTTATTATACCCAAAAGATTTTCTTTTATCTAAAACGATGATAAAATGGTATGAATACCCAGATCATAGGGGTTCATGTCATTGGGGTGATGAAGTATTGCATTTTGATGTTTCGTGGAACAAAAGGAGATGTTTTGCAAAAGCTGACTGTTCCAACTGTGGATGCCTAGCAGGATCCTTTGAAAATCCCCTTAAAATGTTAAAGTATCCCAAAGAGATGAAGAAATTAGTTTAAGATATGTGGAGAAATTGATATAATATCTCAAATCCCACTCTCGGCGATAATTACGAAGGGATTTGTAGAAAGGAATAAATTTTTATTTTGACTGAACTCTTCAGCAATTCATGGAAACATTACAACCTTTCCAGCCTGTCCTGATGCTGCCAATTCTATAGCCTTGTCATAATCTTTCAATTTTAATTTGTGTGTTATGATCGGAGTTATGTCTAACCTACCAGAACCAAGCAGACGAGAAGTTATGATCCACGTATCGAACATTTTCCTTCCCCATATTCCATTAATATGTGCTTCTTTCAACACGACATCTGACGACCAGTTTAGTTTCACATCTTCTGAAGGTAATCCAAGCAACGTCACTCTTCCACCACGTCTTAAACTCTTCAATCCTTGATTTATCGCTTCAGGACTTCCAGACATTTCCAATAAAACATCTGAACCGATTCCATCCGTTTCGTCCATTATTCTTTTTACCACATCTTCTTCATGTCTGTTGATCAAAACATCAGCACCCATCTTTTTTGCGACGTCAAGATGTAGTTTCGTCCCACCGATTGCTATTATTTTTGTTGCCCCAGCAACACGAGCTAAACCTATCGCAAACTGACCGGTGGGTCCAAGACCAAAAACAGTGACAGTCTTGCCGACTATATCTCCAGAGTAAACAGTATAGACAGAATTTCCCAAGGATTCTTGCAAGGTTGCGACTTCAGGTGGCATGTTCTTGGGATTCTTCCACAAGTTTGCTTCTGGCAATGAAACGTATTCAGCGAATGCCCCGTCCACATCAACGCCTAAAAGTTTCATGTTCAAACAAACATGTTGGTTGCCAATCCTACATTGAAAACATTTCCAATCAGCGATGTGTGACTCAGCAGATACATAATCCCCAACAGAAAAAGAAGTTACGTTCTTTCCTATCTCAACTATATCTCCACAGACTTCATGTCCCAATGTCCTCGGTGGTTTAACTCTAGTATCCCAAGGAGCATCCCATTTGTAGATATGAACATCAGTCCCGCACAATGAACATGCTTTAACTTTGACTAACACATCATCCGGTCCTATTTTCGGTATTTCAGTTTCAGTCATCTCCAAACCAGGGGCGGGTTTTAATTTTCTAACAGCTATCATTTCTTTCACATCATCACCTTTTTTCTTTTTTAGGAGAGTATAAATAAATTTTAATCTTAAAATTAATATAGAGAACATGGTCAACCATCTACAATATTTGAAGGATGAAATAGACAACTTGAAGAAACAAAACCTTTTCACGCCTTTACCAATCCTTGGAGATGAACAGAAAGCTAGGACGATTATTAACGGGAAGGAAGTCATCAACTTATCAGCTAACAACTACCTTGGTTTTGCCAACAACCCTAGGATCAGAAAAGCTGCTAAAGAGGCTATAGATAAATGGGGGTTCGGGACAGGTGCTGTTAGACAGATATGCGGAACGATGTCGATCCATCTAGAGTTTGAGGAACAGTTAGCAAAATACAAGCATACTGAATCTACGTTAGTATTTGTCGCTGGTATCGCAGCCAATCGTGGGACGATACAATCGATAATGGGAGAAGAAGATGTTATCATAAGCGATGAATTAAACCATGGCAGTATAATCGATGGAGTAAGGCTCGTAAAATGTGAGAAAAAAATCTATCCACACATGGACATGAAAGGACTAGAACAAGCTCTGAAAGAATCACAAAAATTTAGAAGAAGGCTAGTCGTGACTGATGGTGTGTTCAGCATGGACGGTGATATAGCTCCTTTAGATCAGATAGC
>JAPLUX010000017.1 GCA_026397455.1 Candidatus Aenigmatarchaeota archaeon
CTTTTTATATTGTAGAGCAGACGGGAAAAGAAATAAAAAGTTGGTTTTTTCTGCATACCGAGTTTTTCATATTCATCTAAACTTTTTTCTATAGATTTTTCTATCGGATAACCTTCTGATAAGTAATTGCCAAGAGAAAATAAACCGATCTGAAACTCACTCTCTATATTTTTTATATTATCTCTTATGTGTATCCTCTGAAAACTTCTCAAATAGAAATACAAGAAAATCATTATACCGACACCACCAGTTATCGAGAAAGTTGAAAAAAGGTTTTCTAAACTCATTTCTGCTTCTTTTTTAAGTATGTCAACCTGAAATGCCTTTTCCACTAACTCGAGTCTTGTGTATAGATCGATAAAGTGTAAAATCCCATAAGACATGATGATTAAGCCTATTAACACAGCTAAAGGTAATATAGGAATGAAATAATACTTTCTATTTAACTTTATAGCGAAAGTGCCTGGTGGTGGTAAATCAGGATGCTTCGATATATCTGGAAACATGAATGCTGATGGTCTCTTGAGAAGAATCCTGTTCATGAAAAAAAGTGTCAATATCGGCAAGATAATCGTGTAACCTATTGCTATGTAGAATGGGTTGACAGATTCACTCAAAAACATCGATATCATCGGGAACATTATCAGACCCATCACAGGAAGCAGCATACCCATCATGTGCAGGATGTTTATACTACCACTTATATCCTCTACATAACTCCTCATCTTTCTATGTGTGTTAGTCAACAAAAAATCCAACGATTTTCTCAGTATATGTTCTCTACCTTCTTCTGAAGGTTCTATCAGAACGCCATGGAGTAAACTCAAAGAACGGACAAAATCCTCATTCCAAATCCCCCATTTAGGCATGTAGAATGCTAAAGCTTCTTCTATAGTCTTGTACTTACCGATTTGTACATCCCACATCAATTTTCTTATATCAGCACTGATAGGCCCTTGAGTGTGTTCTGAAGCAAAGCTTATCGCACCCTCAAAACTTGGATGAAGTTTCAAGTATATGACTATGTAGAGTATGATCTTTATCGCTTCATCTCCTGTTTGAACTTTTAAGACTTGAGACTGGAATTTTGGATAGGAACTGACATAAAAAAAAGCTACCACGGGGATTATAAAAAGTATGGATATTATCGTTAGATCTTTTATGAATAAAGAAAAAGCAAGGGACAAGAGGAATAACACAAACGTAGAAATAATCGAAGCAGAGAATACACCAGTAGGAGTGATATTCATCGATGAAAAGATTATATCTTCTTCTATTTTAGTCTCTAACCCCTTTGGTGGTTTTAGTTTCAACTTCTCAGCAAACTTACAAAATTTTTCATACTTAGTTTTTATCGGTTGATTCCTCTGTTCTCGAACTAGTGAGTTGAGATACTCTTTTGAGAGTTGAACCTTTTCAGTATCTTCTGACATTAAAAAATATTTTATTTTCCCACATAAAAAGACTTTTGATTTAAATTCTTGGTTTTTCGATTAAAATTCTAGACCATTTGCTGTACAATTTTTCATAAGTCATTCTCGACCTGCCCTTAAAGTAGAAGAAGACTAAAATTATCAAGACAAAAGTTAATAATAAACCGACTATTACCATCATATACCCAGGACCGTTCCCTTTCGGGCAACAACATTTTTCATTATCACCACAATCTCCATTATTGCTGGAGCAGGGTTCATAACTCTCAGTACATTGGTTATTTTCATCAATACAGTAACCATCTACTCCGCAACTAGCTTCTGTAGTTGTTGTCGTAATTTCTTCAGTAGTCGTAGTAGTCGTTATTCCAGTAGTCGTAGTAGACCTACTCGTACTAGTTGTAATCCTCGTCGTTGTCGTAGTAGTCGTGCCAGTTGTTATAGATGGACATGACAATACCAAATCGTAAGTACCAGCACCATAATAATGATCCACCATGATGTAATAATCCCCTTCTCCTAAAAATGTGGAAATATCTTGATTTGGCATTTTACATTCTTCTCTTAATCCTGTACCGACAGTAGGTTCACAATCAGCATGATCTATAGTCGGTATTGTTTCATCCCAATTAACGTATAAATCATAATCTACGTTTGCTGATGGGAACATTTTTATAGTTACTTTCGAATCAGAACTTAGCCTAAACGTGAAGTAATCTTGTGTGTTTGTTGATCTATCGGTTTTACTTTTTCCACAGTCTATCCTACAAGGATCATCTGGGTTTGAACAACTTTTTGGCGAACATTTCACAGATAAGTTGTAAGTTCCAGTACCTTGAGAATATTCTTGCCCATAATTCACCATGATGTAATAAGTTCCTTCCGGTAAACTTGTAGAGTTACACTCTTCAGCTATTCCTTTGTCATTGGAAGGTTTACAAT
>JAPLUX010000100.1 GCA_026397455.1 Candidatus Aenigmatarchaeota archaeon
GTTATGATAATAATATATTTAGTGTTCATTCAGGAATTACTACAATTCCTGCTACAACTGAACCTCCTCAACCACCCGGTTCCGGTTCTAGTCCTGGTCCTAGTCCAGTACAACCATCCGTTAAAGTTGTAAATTTCACGACAGACGTAGATTTGATAAAAGTTTCGTTGACTCTAGGAAAAACTGATAAAAAATCGATAAAAGTTTCCAATACAGGTAAAACTAAACTCGATATCACAGGAAAAATACAGTACTTAGATGAATTTTTATTCTTCAAAGAAGGTGGCACAGAATACAAGTTTGAACTTAATCCAGATGAAACAAAAGAAATAGAGATTAATTTCTTTGCAAAAAAAGATCAAGAAGCTGGCGTTTATCCTGGTAAGATTGTTTTCACTAGTGGAGGGATTGAAAGAACAGTTTTACTTGTAGTAGAAGTCGAGTCTGAAAAACCGTTGTTCGACGTAAAAGTTGAGACGTTACCAGAGTATAGAATGGTTTATCCTGGGGATAAAGTAATGGCACAACTGACTATATACAACTTAGGAAGGGTTGGAAGAGTAGATGTTAACGTAGAGTATGGAATAAAAGACTTGAGTGGAAAGATTATAGCTAGTGAGAATGAGATGATGGCAGTGGAGACACAACTTTCTACTGTAAAAACTTTGAATATACCATCAACATTAAAACCAGATAACTATGTGTTCTTTGGAAAAGTAAGTTACAAAAATGTTGTAGGAACTGGTAGTGATATGTTCCAGGTTTTAGAAAAGGTGAAATTTGTATTACCTATCAGTTATATTGTGTTGATTCTTATTGCTTTCATGATATTATTGTCAGTTTTAATTATATACACTCTAAAAAAACGTAAATCAAGATTTTATTATGAATCATTTCCTTCAAGGAGGAAATGATTATTTTTCTGAGACATTTTTGAATTGTTTTAATTAAGAAAATTTATAAATATCTGTAAACAGATATAATTATCAATAATGTTAATCACATGTGGTTATGGTGACTCCTAAAATTAATGCCAAAGAACAAATAAAAAAAGTTCTAAAAAAGCATCCTGAAGGGCTAATGTTGAGTGAAATAGCTGAAATAGTCGGGATGAATCGGTTTACTGTCACTAAATATGTTCATGAACTCATGGGTAACGGGTTAGTTTTTCAGAAAGAAGCTGCTGCTGCTAGGATGTGTTACCTGAAAGAAAATTTTAAGAAAAACGGTAGGTAGTATGAACGAATTAAAAACCAGAAAAGCAATTTCTTCTAGCATAGCTGCTATTTTAATAGCAACAATATCCATAACGTTAGTCGGAACGACTTACTTATTTTCACAAGGGTTGTTAAAAGGAACGATGGGAGAGACTTTCGAGGTTATAGATGTCTTTAACAACATGATCATAGTAAGGAATTTAGGAACTCAACCAATCAACAATTTCACTGTTTTAGTCAATGGAAAAGGAATTGATGCTCAAATAAAAGAGCCACTGATTGCACCAGGAGAACTCGGGACTGTTGTATTAAATTTAACAGGTATTTCATCGGGAAGACATGAGCTAGTGATAATGTCCAAGAGTATGTCACAGAGATGGACATGGGAATTTCAGTATGTTTCTGAAACAACATCAGTTACTACGACTGTTAGTGAAACAACTACGACAACTGAAATTAGTGGTAGTCATTCATTTATAAATTCTTTTGTTGAAAAAGAAGAAAACCAAATTGTTATAGGAAAACCGGTGAAATGGGAAATTAAATTTTATTATGAAAACCCCTATCCAACTGAAATAAGTGATTATAAAGTTAATTTGACGATACCTGAAGATGCAAGTAACATCTTAATTAAGGATTTAAAAAATAATGAGACGATAAAAGAAAATTTTTTCACAGTAAACATATCTGGAAATGAAAACATATCTTATCTAGTTACTTATGAGACACCAGCCCCTTACAAGATTGAAACTACTAGTTTGACTGGAAAATGGAGGAAAAATATTAGAGTGAAGAGCGATGCTTCTGTTCACTATAAGAATGTAAGTGTCAGTTCTGATGTTTCTGAAGGTATAGTTAATCCAAGAATTTACTTGGTTGAAAATTATAGCAAAGAGGATGTTACTCATAATCCTTTTTATAAAGTTAGTTTTCTTGACCTTAATGGGAACAATAAGATAGATACTGTTAATTGGATTGTTCCAGAATTGTCAGAGAAGAACTTTATTATAGAAGGGGGTGAACTTATACTTGGCATAATGAGTTCATCAGATGCTTTATATTGTTCTGATTCTTCATATTGTCCAAATTCTACCAGTCCATGCACGCCTTCAAATAATGTATGTAACTATCCATTGTGTGATTGTAGTGTTACCACTAGTCAAACAATAAATTCAAATATCATGTATATTTTTAGATCTTTGATAGTAAACGCAAACATAATTGTGAATTTAAGTGCTGCTGGAGGTAGCGGTGGAACCGGACAGTCTTATCCTGGCACTTGTACTGGTGGTAGTAATGGGATAGGAGGTAATTTGATTAACGGTGGTAACGGTGGTAACGGTGGTAACGGTGGAGATTCTGATAGTCGTCCTGCATCTGGATGTTCTGGGGGTTTAGGTGGAAGTAAAGCTGGTGGAGGTGGAGGTGGAGGTGGAGGAACAACTGGTCAATCTGCGCTAGGTGGTAACGGTGGTAACGGTGGAAAAGGAGGAGGTTGGGTTATTTTCAACACATCTACTTTCATAAATATTACTGCAGGATATTCTATTAATGCGAGTGGAACTGCTGGTTTAAATGGTTATGGTGGTACTGGTACTGGTAGGACTTATCAACATTTCTGCCACTTACTTTTACAACAACGGATACATTGATGTAAGTGGCGGTAGTGGAGGAATTGGCGGTAACGGTGGTGGTGGGTATCCAAATGGTGATAAAGGTGCTGATGGAACTTATGGTTCCAATGGAACTTTTGCAGTTTTAATAGCAACACTAAAAACACCTGCAAACGCAAGTTTAGGACCAAGAACTGTAAATTTAACTTTCATCGTAAACTCCAGTACAAATAATACTTTTCCTGTATCTGTTGTTGTAAATGAATCCGTACGTTGTAATTTTCCATCATATCAAAATGGAACTTTACAAAACTGCACTCTTGTTTTATCAGAAGATGATTACAAATGGTATGTTAATGCTTCTACAGTGTATGTTAGAACTAAATCTGAAACTTGGCAGTTCACAATCTGGAAGGAACCACTTTGGACTTATAACTCTACTAATAATACTAAACCGGGAAAACCTACGGAATTCAGGCTAAAATGGGAAGACACTTATGGTCTTTCAGGTTTTATACTGAGTATTGACAACTGTACGGGTAATTTTCAAGATCAAGCATGGAAACCCATGACTGGAACTACTAATTGGACCAATTATTCATCAACATCTGCTGTTTATGTTATCAATGATACTCAAGGTTGTCCCATAAGATGGAAGTCATCTGCCAATAACACTAAGAATGTTGGGTCTGTTTCTGATGTATTCTCTTTCACAGCATTATATCCACTCATCATCCAAAACCAACAGAGTTTTATAAACTTGGATGATAGGTATGGTTACAACATAACTGCAACAGTTAGCGATGAAAGAGGATTGAGTTATACTTCTAATTGTAGTTTAATACATTCTCATGGGTCTTATTTATCATCAAGTACCCCATGTTACTTGGGTTATAATTGTAAATTAGGAAATTATAACCCTTCAAACGGTAATTGTACAACTAATATTTCAACATCCGACCAAAATCAAATTTCTTGGATGAATAAGATTAATTCTAATACTAATCAACATGCTATAATAGTCAATGAAACTGAAGGTTTTGTCTATCTTGTTGACAACAATTCAGTAGTTTACAAGATAAACGCAACTAATGGGACTATCATAAAAAGTGTAGACGTTTCAAACTTTAATTATGCAAGAGGTTTGAGTCAGGACGATAATTTTCTGTATTTTGTTTCATATAATATGACGAATACCACTTTGATACAGGTAAAAAAATCTGATTTAAGCGTTGAAAAAAGTGAACTTGTTGGAGATGATGTTTATGAAGGTTATTCGACTACTAATGACGCAGATTTTGTGTACGTGGGATATAGAAAAAGTATAATGGGGTTTGTACAGAAAATTAACAAAACAAACTTTTCAGATGTTAAATGGACGACTTTAGTTAATTATTTTAGAGGTATGGACAATAATAAAAATGGGAATGGGGTTTATGTTTGTACAGGAAATTATATTAGAAAAATGAATAAAACGGATGGTGTAACGGATTGGTCAAAAGGTTTTACATGTTTTGCCGTTACTTTTGATCCTTATGCTGGAAACATATGGGCAGGTGACAATTCTTACAATCTAACTTTATTCGACGAATCTACCGGTTCAATAATAAGAAGTTATGATTATGGCTCTGGAACTATCAATGACATAGCTGTTGATGCCAATTATGTTTATATCTTTGACAGTGTCGGTAACGTAACAAAAATTAACAAGACAAACCTTAATGATGTAAAATGGAGTTTTTATTTACCATCAAAATCATTCTATGGTGGTGATATTGATACTAAGTATGTCTACACTTATGATAACAGTACCAATGGCAATATTTTCAAATTATACAAATCAGATGCGAATTACACGATAAATGAAAGAGTTTATTCGAAAATAAGGTTTACAGATTTATATGGGATTTATAATGAAACTAATGTTGATAGTAATTTAATAAAAGGGCCCAGTTTATCCGTCAATTTAAACACACCTTCTCCAAACTTTATAACAAACATCTATCAAAACAAACTTTTCAACGTTAATGCTACTGTCACTTGTAGGGATGCTCTGTGTGGTAATGTGTTTGGAACTGTCAGGTACAACGCCTCTGTCAATCCTGACACTGATATCAATACTTCAGTAGGAGCAACACCATTCTATATTATAGGTGGGATTAATGGTACTTATATTGGTCCAACAGAAGCGAGAAACTCTACTAGTAATGTTTTGATCGAGGTGAACACTTCTAACAATGTTTATGCGATTGAAAAATGCAGTAATTGTCCTTATACAAACTTTATTTACATCAATTTTACTACTTCGGTCACATATAGGGATGTAACAATAGAATGGAAAACAAGTGCTCGAGCTGAAAATGCAATCCTTTATTGTTGGGAAGGTGGAGGGTTTGAATCAGCAATTGCTAATACATTTTCAGGAACAGATGTAAACACTACTGCTTCTCTTGAGACTTGTGTCAAGAAAGAAGGTAAATACATGTTTAAAATAAATTCTGTGGCTGATATTGCGAATGGTGATGCAGAACTTTATGTGGACTATATATTTATAAACAATTCTGTTGCTGCTTCTAATCCATTTTCTTGTGGTCCTTTATCAAAAAATCAATCATGTGAGTTTAATTGGATTGTCAACGCAACAGGGCCAATAGACTCTGCCTATAAAGTCGGTGTACTTTTTAACCTTTCTTATCCTTTAGAAGTTCAAAACCATACAAACAATGCAACAGTTCAAATCACAGGTGGTAACTTAGAAGTCAACTTAACTTATCCTCCAATAACCACGACAAACGTAAATCAGAACACTATTTTCAACGTAAACGCCACTGTCGCCTGTAGGAATGCAGCTTGTGGTAACGTATTTGGAACTATCAGGTACAACGCTTCTTCTGCTAACCCTGATACTGATATAAGCACGACAAAAGAAAATACACCTTTCTACATAACTTTTTCAAAAAAAACGATGCTTCCAACAGAGGCAAGGAACTCTACATTGGATGAAACAGCAAGAGTAAATAGATCTGATGATAGCAGGGGACATGAGAGTTGCTCAGGAACAATGGGTTGTGATTCACCCTATTTGAAAACCAATTTCACCACATCTGTAACTTATGATAACGTAACTGTTGAAGGTTATTATATTTATAATCCTTTTCTCGGATCTTCTGACTTTGATTGCTATAACGGGACAAGTTGGATAAACCTAGGAAGCATACCTTATCCAACAGAAGCAAACACGACGTTCAACCTTACTCTCTGCAGTAACAGCAACGGCAACTACATTTTCAGGGCTAAATGTCATAGTGAGTCTGATTTAGTTGAAACCGTTTCTTGTGATATTTATATAGATTATATTTTTATGAACATAACAACTAATCCTATATCATGTGGTTCTTTAAATCAAGACCAATCCTATCAACTAAACTGGACTGTGAACGCAACAGGAGACTCTGTTTATAAAATCGGCGTCCTTTTCAATTCTTTGTACAATACCGTTTCTAAAAATCATACAAAAAATGCAACTGTAAGAATTATAACACCATCTTACACATATTTGTACTTGAACTGGAGCCAAAGAGATAAAAGCTACAATAAATCAGAAATAGCATACATATACGCTAATTGTACAGGATGTAAAGACGGTACCTCTATTAGTTTATATGCTAACTATACTAGCAGTAGTCTATCAGAATTGTCCCCCCATGATCATCATTCAGACCCGAACAATGACGTATACAATTCAACAAATACAGCTAATCTAGCTTTAGGGTCTTATTTGATTAAGGCAAACACTTCTGACGAGTTACATTCACCATCTCAAGTTAATTACACTTTGACTGTTGTTGACAAGATACCGCCGAAATATTCAGACAATTCAACGAATTCAACAATAGCAGGAAGGCCAACATTATTTAGTTTAAATTGGACAGATAATGTAGGATTAAGCGGTTATATTTTCTCTTTCAATAACGGAACTACAAACAGTTCTGGACAGATTTTATCAAATTCAACATGGAAGGCATATTATGGGACTCCTGCTTCAGATAATCCAGATTTAGCAACAACAGAATTTTCTGCTACAGACTATAATTCAACGAATGTTTCAGACAATAACGAAATGATGACCTATGGGAACCAATGGGCTTTTCAGAAGTTTGAATACAATTTTTCCAAACTACCAAGCTTCAACAGAGGCACTGTAACTTTCTTGCAATATTGCTTTCAAGGATATTATACATATGATTTCTACGAAATTAGTTGTGATGCAGAAACGAAATACTACAACTGGACATCAAGTAGTTGGACAACTGACCAGAATATTAATCTCAGTTCAGATACCACCTTGTGTAAAAATTTCACGAGTGGATTTTCATCTATAATAAATTCATCAAACTTCTTCAAATGGACTGCAAGAGCATATTCTGCAGCATTAGGGGGACCATATATCTATACGAATTTTGTCAACCTAACAGTAACATATCAAGCCCTTGTAAATAATACATGGGTTTCATTCACAACAACATGGAGTAATGTTACTAAAACAGTCAATTCAACAGTTGGAGCAAATATATCTTGGATGATCTATGCGAATGATAGTTCTAACAACTGGAATCAGACTGATATTTACAGTTTCCAAACAATTTCACCATATTCACAAATATGGAATTTAGCGGTACGAGACGCATTTACTGGAACACCAATAAGCAATACTCCTACAGGACAAAGAGTTATAATTTCAGTGAACGTCTCAGGTAGTATAAATTATGTTCAAGGGAACTTCACGTGGCCCAATGGGACGAGCGTTTTAAAGAATTTAACATTAAACGAGACTGCTAATTACAATTTCAATTGGACTTACTTCATACCTTATGATGTGCCCTACAGTCCACCAAATGCAAGTATAAACGTTACTGTTTATGATATAAACGGCTATTCAAACAGTACGAATACCACTCTGCAAATAAAACAGACATACGACATATCTCTTATTAATAATGTCATAAATTTCAGCACATCCTATGTTGGACAAGAAGTTAATGCAATAGATAACTATGGTTGGCCTCTTTGGATTATTGTTCGAGGAAACATACCCGTAAACTTATCACAAGCTGGTGGGGCATACTTAGTAGGAAATAGTAACCCTAATTCTAAAATAGGGATAGGAAATGTGAGTTGGAATATCACTAGTGATGCAAATACATTCACAAAACTAACTACTGATTACGTGAATATTGAAAGTAATATAAGGATTAAAGACGAACCTGTCTA
>JAPLUX010000109.1 GCA_026397455.1 Candidatus Aenigmatarchaeota archaeon
AATTCTTAAAACAAATAGAAAACATGCATTAGATAATGCTTTCTTGGCCTATTTAGGTCTTAATACTAGTTGGATTACGTTCAAGATGTTCCACAACAATTGGTATAAAGACTTGCAAAAATTTACTTCTATAGAAGTCCCGACTATAATTAAAAAAAACTGCGATCCAATCTTAAAAGAATTGTCAAATTTAAGGTCTGCCAACGATGAAAAGCAAATAGCAAAAGTTATAAGATTAACTCAACAAAACTATTTCAACGTTGTTCAGTATTTTTGTAATAAAATGAGGTGATTTAATGCCTAATTTCCAGTTTATAGTTTCGAACCCAACAACCAAGAAAGCATACAAGATTGATGTAGACCAAACAAAAGCAACAGGAATAATAGGTAAAATTATAGGTGAAAAGTTCAACGGTGATATCGTAAACTTACCTGGTTATGAATTACAGGTAACTGGTGGAACGGATAAAGATGGTTTTCCGATGCATCATAAGGTTCATGGTCCGGGTAGAAAAAGCCTTGTTCTTTCTCAACCACCATGCTTCCATCCAAAGTTGAAGGGACAAAGAAAAAGAAAGATGATAAGAGGAAACACGATATCAGCAGACATTGTTCAGATAAATTGTAAGATTGTTAAAGCTGGAGCTAAACCTATAGAACAATTGTTAGGAAAGGAAGAAAAGAAAGAAGAAGCTAAACCAGAAGAGAAGCCTAAAGAAAAATCAGCTGAGAAGAAAGAAGAGAAGAAACCCGAAGAAAAGAAAGAAGAAGCTAAACCTAAGAAGGAGGGCGAGGAAGTTCACAAAGAAAGTAAATCCTAAACTCATCCCTGAAATTAACATCGGCGTTCTTGGACACGTGGACCATGGTAAATCCACTCTGGTAGAAGCTTTAACTGGGAAGTGGACTTCTGTCCATTCTGAAGAATTGAAACGTGGTATAACCATACGTTTAGGTTATGCTGATGCCACATTCTACAAATGCCCTAAATGTGGAACATACTTATCATCCGACAAATGCCCTAAATGTTTTGAAAAAGCAGAAATATTGAGAACCGTATCCTTTGTCGATGCGCCTGGACACGAGAGTTTAATGGCAATTGTCTTGACAGGTTCAGCATTAATGGATGGTGCTTTGTTAGTTATAGCTGCGGATGAAAAATGTCCCCTACCACAAACAAGGGAACATCTAAAAACTTTAGAGGTAGTCGGTATCAAGAACATAATAATAATCCAGAATAAGATTGACATTGTGACCAAAGAAAGGGCTGAGAAAAATTATGAAGAGATAAAAAATTTTGTTAAAGGCACGATAGCTGAGTCATCCCCCATAATCCCAATTTCTGCTCAACAGAAAATAAACATAAATTATCTCATTGAGGCGATAGAGACTTTCATCCCAACTCCAAAAAAAGATTTGGAGAAAGACCCTAAGATGATCATAGCTAGAAGTTTTGATGTGAATAAACCAGGTATAATTCCAGAAAAAATAATGGGTGGAGTTATAGGCGGATCTATCACCCAAGGCAAATTGAAAGAAGGGGATGAAATAGAAATAAGACCTGGAATTAGAATCGGCGATAAATGGAAACCTGTAATAACAACTGTTGTTTCCATGCAAAAAGCTGGAGAAAGAATAGAAGAAGCTGGTCCTGGCGGTTTGTTAGGTGTTTTAACGAAGTTAGACCCATCTTTCACAAAGGCCGATAGTTTGGTCGGCAATGTAGTCGGTTTAACTGGAAAATTGCCTCCTGTGAGGTTAGAATTAAAAATGAAGACAAAACTTTTAGAGAGAGCAGTCGGGACAAAGGAAATGTCAGAAATTTCAAACATAAAAATTGAAGAGAACTTGCTTGTTAATGTTGGAACGGCTCGATCAATAGGCATAGTTAAAAAAGTTCGTGGCAATGAAATAGAGATGAGCTTGAAGATTCCTATTTGTGTGGATAAAAATGATAGGATCGTCCTATCAAGACAGATTTCAGGGATATGGAGATTAATCGGTTATGGAGAGATTGTAGATTGAAATGAAAAGGATAATCTTAGATACAAATTTTCTGATGATTCCTTATCAATTCAACGTAGACATTTTTGAAGAAATTAAAAGAATCATGGAAGAAAAATACGAGTTAATAATTTTCGATAAAATTATTGAAGAATTAGAAAGAATTGCAGAATCAAAAGGAAAAGATGCTTCGGCTGCTAGAATTGCTTTGGGACTAATTAAGAAAAAAGAAGTTAAGATTATAACTACAAATGAGAAAACAGTTGACAATGCAATCATTGATGCAACAGATAA
>JAPLUX010000158.1 GCA_026397455.1 Candidatus Aenigmatarchaeota archaeon
TTCACTCATATCTTTTTTCCTTTTCCCTCTTCAAAGTTAATATTCTGGCTATATCTCTTCTAATTATCTTTATCTTTCCAGGGTTTTTAACGTTTCCCCCCATCTCAATGTTTCCTCTTTCTTTTAATAATTCTAACTTTAACTCATTTAACTTTTTCTCTGAATCCTCAGGATTAAGCTTTCTCATTTCCTTTATCTTCAACTTTTTCAACCTCTTTTATCCTGGTTATTTCAGGAAGTTCCCTTAAAATCTTGACTTGTACTCCGACTACACCGGGTTTTGTGATGGCAAAAGCCTTTCCTTTATCGACTACAGTATCAGCATAATGACCAGAATGTTTTATGTAACCCTTTCTAAATTTTTGGAACCTGCTTCTTTCCCCACCTAACTTACCAGCTACTCTTATCTCTATACCCGCCGCACCCGCTTTCATGACTTCAGATACATACCAATTAGCAACCTTCTTGTAGAACGCTCCCCTTTCCAAAGCTTTTGTAATCTTACTAGCAACCACTTGTGCATCCAATAAAGGATTCTCTATTTCTTTCACGTCTAACATCGGGTTTTCCAATTCAAACCTCTTCTGTACTTCATCGGTTATTTCTTTCACTCTAGAACCGTATTTTCCGATGACTAAACCAGGCCTGTCAGCGTAAACAATAATTCTCGTCCCTAATGGTGTCCTTTGAATCTCTATATGACTGTAACCAGCCTTGTCGAATTTTTCTTTTAAGAATTCCTCTATCTCTGCTTCCCTTATTCCTTCTTTGACAAAATGTTTTTCTATAGCCATTAACCTTCCACCAATGTTACTTTTAATTGACACAACTTTGCTTTTCTACCCCTGTGACTGTATCTGCTCTTTGGCAACATATACGTAAATGATTCATTAGCAACAGCTTCCTTTACAAACAATTTTTCTTTATCCAAATCCAATGACTCAGCATTATTCTCAGCTTCTTCTATCAATCTCAATATCTCTTTCGATGCGCCAGTGTAGTGTTTTCCATCGATGTCCATTTTTTCATCGATCAGCCCGTTCAAGTATGCTTTAGCTTTTTTAACAGGCTTGTTCCTCACATGTTTCAATATTGTTATAGAATCCTTGATAGAGACTTTTGCTAACGGTCTGGATGCAGTTATTGTTTTTGCCATATAATCACTTCAATGGGATATGCTTAGATCCATGAGTAGCACCTGCACCAGGAGCGGAATGCATGACTCTCTGTCTCGTCATCACGAATTCACCCAGTCTATGACCGAGCATCTCAGGAGTCACAACGATTGAAACATATTCTTTACCGTTATAAATACCTAATTTAATGTCTACCATTTCAGGAAGTATGACCATATCCCTTTCATGAGTCTTGTGGAATTTTTGTGGGTCTTTTCTTATTTGTTCCAAGAGTTTTTTCTGTCTATCTGTTAGACCTCTGAGTATGGCTCTCCTTTCTCTACTCGTCAATATTTTCGAGTATTCTTCCAGGCTCAATTTTTTTATTTCTTCCAGACTCTTGCCCCTGAATTTAAAGACTTTTACCATAATCATCACTTCTTTCTTATACCGAA
This sequence comes from Candidatus Aenigmatarchaeota archaeon, assembly GCA_026397455.1. Taxonomy (GTDB): domain Archaea; phylum Aenigmatarchaeota; class Aenigmatarchaeia; order CG10238-14; family CG10238-14; genus JASEGC01. The sequence continues at coordinate 1,571 of JAPLUX010000158.1, forward strand.
TCTTCTAGCTGCTATTGAACCGACTTTTCTTCCTGGAGGAGCGTTTCTTGAAACACCTTTTGGACCACCAGGACCAGTCTTACCACCGAATGGATGGTCGACAGGGTTCATCGCTACACCTTGTGTCCTTGGGAATAGTTTATTACGAGCTTTCATTGCATGGTAAAACTTTCCAGCCTTCATCCATGGTTTTTCTTTTCTTCCTCCGCCCGCAGGTACCCCTATTGTAACCATGCATTTTTCATCCATTTCTTTTATTTTTCCAGAAGAGAACATGATTTTTACTCTATCTTGTGTCTTGCCCATGACAGTTGCGAAAGAACCAGAACTCCTACAAATCTTGGGTCCAGAACCAGGATAAGTCTCAATACAAAAAACTTTAGTGCCTTCTGATAAACCACTAAGAGGAACAACGCTTCCTGTATCAAAACCAGACCAGTAACTTATGACATCTCCAACCTTTACTCCTTCAGGTGCTATATGAAATTTTTTTGATTTATCAGGAAATTCAACAACAGCAAGCGGTGCATTTCTTCCAGGATCATGAATTATATCCACGATTAAACCAAAAGAGTTATCTCTAGATACGTTGTACTCCACTCTTCCTGCGTATCTATGCGAAGGAGCACGGTATCTTGGTCCTCCTTTACCTCTCGCTCTTGCGATTATTCTTTTTCCCATTTTTACACCATTAAGATTATGTTTGTTTGGTTCATATATTATTTAAAGTTTATTATTATTCTTCTTTTCAGAATAATAGGGTTATAAACTTTTAATTTCATTTTTCGCATATTGGATTATGCTCCCGTAGTCTAGTCCGGTCAAGGATATGAGCTTCTCGAGCTCGAGACCAGGGTTCAAATCCCTGCGGGAGCACAAGTTTTTCTGTAACAGATGATTTTAAATAATTTAACTGTTTTACTCAGTTTATGATGCAAACACCTCAAAAAGATAGAGTTATGCAAGTGGTATACGAATTAATAAGAAATGGTTATATTGGTAGAAAATATGCTCATTCAGATATGTGCGTAACCACAACAGACAGAATACTTCATTTATTTCTTCCAATCAACAGAGAGGAAGGAGAAAAGGTTGATTTTTCTTTTATAGCAAGGATGCGTAGAAGATATTTAGATAAGAAATATGAGTTCCTAGAACATTTAAATAACTCACTACTAAATCAAGGATATGAAAAAATATGTTATGCATCTACTGGACATAGAACACCACTTTTTTGGATTGATGACCCAAAGACAGAATTTACAGACGATGTTAATCAAACCGCTAAAAATTTAAGTGAAGAATTTGTCAAAGTTTCTAGACCGTTTGAAGAAAATATACTATATCCCTGCGGGAGCATTATGTCCACGTATCAAGTCCCTTTTCTTGATGGAACTTGAGAAATTAGGACTATCCCAAAGAAGAAAGAACAAGTACATTCTTGTCTTGAACAGAATATTGAACATGGGTTTCAGTGAGAGTACACAGAGAAATGTGGACGAGTATTTCACATACTTGAAGAACAGTGATTTCACTTACGAAACCAAGAAGAGTTACTGGTACATTTTCTGTAAGTACATGAAATGGTTGAACAAAGAACTGAAAGATAAACTATGGGAATTGGCTAGGGAGAGTGTTTAAAAAAAGAAAAAAATCATCCTCTTACAGAGATTCTAACTTGACCTTATT
>JAPLUX010000006.1 GCA_026397455.1 Candidatus Aenigmatarchaeota archaeon
TCGTCTGCTCTACAACATAAAAAGTTTAGGTATGACTTTTAAGTCGGCATTGTTCCATGACAGGAGCGGTGTTATGCGTTATTTCCCTTCTGTCCTTATAAATGAGATAATGAGAATATTGTCAGATGCTTCAGATAGAAGCTCTGCACTGTTAGGAAAAGTATCGAAGACTATCGGTTCATACCTTGAGGATTTGAATAGGATAGAAGCAAAGATAAGGGAATTGCTGGAAGAGGTAAGGAGTGGTATAAGACTACAGAGTAGTTTTGTCATACCTTTAATTTGCGCGATGGTTGGTTCTTTGGGTATATTCTTGTTGAACATGTTAAAGTTGTTGTCTTGCCAGTTAGCACAGATAGAGAAAAATTTAGGTTTTGGGATGTTAGGTGGTGCAAGCATGGGTGCAGGTTCTCTCTTGAACGATCTGGTCGGAGATTTTACGAAAGTAATACCGATGACACTTCTTCAAGCCATAGTAGGGATATACACTTTTGAGATAGTGACTTTATTCTCCATGTTGTTGAATGGTATAGAGAATGGTTTTGACGATGTTTCAAGGGATCATATCATATCTAGCTCAATAATAAAGGCGTTAATTGTGTATGCAGCAGTAACTATTATTTCTTTGATCCTTTTCAACGGCATCATAGTTTCTATATTTGAAACAACTGGGGGCGTTGCATGTGAGTAAAATTGTTCCAGAGATGATTTACATCGTCATTCCCATACTTGCCGTAATAATATTCATATACCTGAGTTGGCAACATGTCCCAGTTGAGTGCCATACTGATTTAAATTCTACTTCTTCCATAGTTTTGGAGAACTTGAAAAGATGCATAGATAATTGTTGGAAGAAACATGATTTTGGATCTGATAGGGAAACGGAAGATTGTTACGTCATAAACTTGTTCATCCAGAATAAGAATATAACGAAGAATGATTTTTCTGATCGTAATTATGTAAAACTATATTCTGATTCATTGGAACATTCAAGAGAACAGACGATAAAAATAAGATATAATGCTACTGCAAAGGAGATAGGTCTGGTGAAGGTTGAATGAAAGGAATAGCATTGGAAACTATAGCATACTTTGTGATAGCGTTAGCAACGATAATCTTTATTTTCATGATAGTTGAAGATAAAATATCTCCTGCTGTCAAGAGTGCATACTGTCATTTTGTTCGTGGAATAAATTTGATACTACCGTTACCTTCTTATATGAGACCACCCTTACCAACTTACTGTGAGAATAATAACACTATCTACATACAGACAGAAGTTATAGAAACTACTGACCCAAGCAGGATAGAATTCTTGATAGCTTCTCATGTCATAGCATGTTGGGAAAAGACTGGGAAGTTAGATGCAGGACAGGATACTCTATGTTATGAATTAGTGTTGAAGAAAGATCCTGATCATCCTGGTGTATCAAAGACTATGGTAAATGGTACATTAGTGAGTGAAAATTATCCAAGTTTGATGAACTGGAAGACCGATGAGATTATATCGAATAAAAAATCAATAGGTATAAGTTATAATTCAACCAGTAAGAAAATAGAGGTTGTTTAGATGTCGATGATATTGGAATATCCTGTGAATATATTCATCCTCACAGTTGTTGTGATAGTGGTGATAGGAATAATGTTCCATTTCCGTGACCAAATAATGAATATTTGTTTATTTCCTCCTTGTGAAGAAGATACAAAATGTGATGTTAAAACGGCTGTCGTGACAGAAACTGTTAATAAAGATGTTTTAGAAAATTATTGTAAGATGTGTTTGGCAAAGAATAGGAACGGTGACTGTAAACAAGATGCCCTATGTTATGTTGTGAATGTTAAAAATGTGCCTTCGTTTAATCCATCAAGTGTCGGTCCATTAAATAATTGCAGCATTGACTGTTCTAAGAATGTCACTTCTTTCTTTGTTCAGTACAATTTCCTCGATAAAAACATAACAATCGAGTGTTAGAATGAAAGGCTTAGCTCTAAATTACTTGTTTCTGCTTGTGATAGTCATAATTTTCATAATAGTAGGTGTAAGCATCATAAGATATTTTTATGAGCATATCAAACCCGATCAGAATGATAATACGAAAGTAGATGTTAGATATGTATGTATTCAACTAAACAACACTGGAATAAACTTACAAGATTTTGAAGATGTTATGTATGGTTTTCTAACTGGACAGTGTAATAATTTTTCTGCAAAAACAAGCCAAAGAATGACTATCTCTGATATTAACAGAGTAGTAAAATCCATTGATAATTCTGTTGAAGTGATTAAAATCGGTGAATGTAAGTTACCAAGCGTTAAAACGCATACTGTATACCTTAATTTTAGCGAAATAGAAGAAGGACGAAACATTTATTTAGTGGGAAAAGAAATTTACAATAGTGATGTTTTAATCTGTGATTGAATGAGCAAGGGAGTTAATGCTTTAGAGATGATATTTACTCTTTTTATTCTGGTAGTCGTAGTTCTAGTTGTCGTTAGGATATTCGTAACTAGGATGAATCTGGTGGAGATAGAGAAACCTGTCCAGGACATTACTGACACGTACAATTATAAGGTTGCTGAGTCTAGTTGTAAAAATTTTTGTAGTGAGTATGAATCAGATTGCACTAATATTCATGCCGCTGTTAGATTCTGTTTGCAAAAAGTCAGTATAGATATTGATGGTAACAAAATATCTGGAGAAAAAGATCATTTTAACGTTGTTGAAGGAATACCTATGTGTGAAGACGGAATTTATTGTTTTCATGTAAAAACCAATTGCGTATGCGGTTCACAGAGGTTGGATGCAAAAACATGTTTATCATTACTATGTGATTATTATCAGGGCACTGAAGGTCTTAATAGTACAATATCTATGAGTTTAGTTAAAAATGGGATAAATCCTGGAGATTGCACAAAAAATCCGAATTTATGGAGAAGTAGAATAGCAAATTTTGTGCCTGTATCAATTGATTCACCTGAAGGTTGGTTGGGCCCAACATATTGGTATAATTGTGCGGGTTATAATTCTACTGATTGTGACAAAATCCAGAATTATTGTTAGATATTGATTCATTTACGTCTTCTAAAAAATATTAAATCTAAGAAAAAGAAATTGTAATCAATGCCTGAAGAGTGGTTGTACGTAGCTGGTGGTATTTTCATAGCCATGTTAGTCTTTGTCATAGCTTACAACCTTTTAACGATAAACATGATACAAGCTCAAAAACAGATGGCTTTAACAAGTTTTAAGGATTTACAGACTGATATAGAAAATGTTTGCTTGCAAGAAGTAAACAACTACAAGTTAACTAAAATTTCCATTCCTACCAGTGTTCGTGTCTTGTACGTTACTAAAAATATAAAAAATCCTTTGTTTACTGTCGTGGAAAACATAACGAGAGGGGATAAGAACAGTGAAAGAAACATTTGCATGCAATTCATCGATGAACAGATATTGAGATGTGAGAAATTGACATGTAACACTACCATGCCTTTCATGGGAAGCTTACCTGAAAATATGGACATTAAAATCATGGTTAAGAAAATCCTCGGCGAGGCTCCTGTCAAAGATTATGAATTAAACATTACTAAGACTCTAGGGGATGAAGTGGAAATCAATATCGGTGGGAATATTGAATAAAGCTTTTGCTTCTGAGATGATACTGACTATAGGAGTGCTTATAGCTGCTGGAATACTTCTACTGCAATTGAAAAGTGTTTTTTATGGTCAAACAAAGGTTTCACAAGAAGAAGTCGCGAGTGCTTTTGTCAATGATATAGAAAATATAGTAGATGGATCTGTGGCAGTGACAGGAAATGCAAATTTTGTTTATTATCCAACGATAAAAAGTTACGCGTTGACTGTGAAGAATGATACTGTTTCAGTCTACGATAAAATATCGAAAAATACGGCAAGCTTTACTAAAACAAGTGTTAATTTACAGGATATGATTTTTGAAGATTCTGACACTGTCTACATCACAAAAGTTGAGGATAATGTTTACATTTTTGGGAAATGCAAAGAAAAAGATGAAAGTTGTTCTGATAGTGTAATGTGTTGTCATGATGCTAATTATTGCTGGGGTTCTTCGTTTGTTTGTCATGATAGTTGCGCTCAAATAGGAGAATATGCCGCTGATGATCAAGCATGTTGTTATGGATTGTTTTTGAATACTAGCACAGGAAAATGTGATGAACTACCATGTAATAATGATCATATTTGTGATTATCCGCAAGAGTGTGTTGATTGTCCTGATTGTTCCGGTCCAAATCCAAATTGTATAAATGATCATATATGTGCACCAGCTATAGGAGAGAATTGTGTAAATTCTACTGATGATTGTAAGTGTTCTGATTTAGGAATGGGGGATTGTTGTCCCAGCTGTCAAGAAAGTGATAGAAATTCTGGTTGTTGTCCAAGTTCCAATGTAGTTGATAAAAATCATTGTTGTCCTTCTAATAAACCAAAATGGTGTGAAAACCCAAACCCTGGTTTTTCATTAGGGTGTAAAGATGATGTTCAATACCAACATGAATGTAAAATGAAGACTTTTACTTTAATCGTGATTCCTGTCAATTGGAATGATCTATCAAATTTTAAGACAATAGCTGAAGGGAATGCTGACTGGTTTATAGGTTTAGCCTTTGATAGTTGTCCAGATGTAGTAAAGAAAGTAATAGTAGATAGTAGAAGTTGTAATAGTGTTGATACGTCTATTATATACAATTGTGCCGTAAATTGGGGCTTAATTCCATCTGATGATCCACATGGATATAACTGGAGACTTGTTGGTTTGAGCGATGATTGGGATCTTGGATTGGGATGGGGTGGTTATGTTTCTTGCAGTAGTGGTAATTTAGACGATCCATTATGTAAAGTAAGTTGGTCAACAACAGCATGGGGACGTGATATGGGACGTGAGGATAGTACACCTCCATTTCCTCATGAACTTGGACATACTTTTGGTCTTTGTGGGGAATATTGTGGCTCAGGGGATTGTGATGGTCCACTTTATTCTTGTTCAGACCCAATCAAATGTCCAATACATTGTTCTGAAATAAATAAACCACTTTCAAACCCAACAGATACAAATTGTGTAATGCATAATATAGGAGCCGTTTACTATCACCCACCATGCGAAGATTGGCTAAATAATAAAGGTTTACCAAATTCAATTAATTATTATTGCGGTGTTTGAATGAAAAAAACAACGATTTCATTAATGATAATTTTTTCCTTTTTATTCCTAATAGAATTTTCTTATGCAGAAAATAAAATAATATTTCTAAATATCGTTTACTTTACAGACAGTGAAAATATAGAATTTGACAGTATGTACGTGAATTATGGGGCAGAATTTGTTCCTTCTGTAATAGAAGGTAAAACAGTATATTCAATAAAAATTTTGGATCAAAATCTCAACCAGTTATACTCAAAGGATTTTTCTCTACAATTTGTGGTATTAGATGCCCCGGTTTCTGATAATATAGCTACTGTACTCATGCTGCCTTATTATCCTAATGCAAAGACGATTTCTATATCAAAATCTGGGGAAGAAATATTAACAATTAATCTTGAATTATTGTGCGATAATAATGGTGTTTGTGATAATTATGAGAATTATTTTTCTTGTATGAACGATTGTCATTCTGGATCAGACGATGGTACATGTGATAAAGTTAAAGATGGTATTTGTGATCCTGATTGTGCAATACCTTCATATGATTCAGACTGTATCGCATCAACAACAGTAACAACAATAA
>JAPLUX010000005.1 GCA_026397455.1 Candidatus Aenigmatarchaeota archaeon
ATTCTATCTGTAGAATCTGACGGCATCCCTCTAGCCATAGAAATAGGTAAAGAATTCGGCGTCAACACGATAATAGCAAAAAGAAACAAAGAAATGGGCGTAAAAGATTTTATAGAGGTCAAAAGATTCTATCTCACCGGAACTTACGGTTATCTTTACATCCCAAAGAATTCAATAAAAAAGGATGAATTCATACTGTTGATCGACGATGTCATCAGGACAGGATCTACGATAGAGGCATTGATAGAAATATGCAAAAAAATCGGTGCAAACGTAGCTGGCGTGTTCGCTATCATGTCTGTTGGGGATTCAGTAAAAAAATTGAAGAAAAAACTTACATGTCCAGTGAAAACATTGATAGAATTCGATTAACACAAAAATGCTCATTTAACACGAACGAGTTAATAAAACATTATTTAAATATAAGGGCATTATTTAAATGGTAAAAAAATGAAGAAAGAATCTTGTGGTGTTTTCGGTATTTTCTCATCGAATGAGAATGAAACATCTAAAATGATTTACAAAGGTTTGCTTGCCGTACAACACAGAGGACAAGATGCTAACGGTATTGCAGTCTTAGATGGTTCAAAACTTCGTTTAAAGAAGTTCATGGGCTTAGTCGCAGACACTATTACTCCGAGTTTACTTTCTCAGATGAAAGGGAAGGTTGGCATTGGTCATGTTCGTTATCCCACTGTAGGGACTTCAACTGTTAAGGATGCTCAACCATTCCAAACAGACTATCCAAAAAAAGGTATAGTACTCGCACACAACGGAAATTTAGTAAATTATGTCAGCTTAAGAAAAGAGTTGGCTGATCACAAAAGAAACCTGATTTCCACCTGTGATGCTGAAATATACATGCATGTCCTTGCTGAAGAAATGTCAAAATCAAAGGATATAGAAGATGCTGTATTAGGCCTGATGGAAAGAGTTGAAGGTTCCTATTCTGTAGCATGTTTTACGATGGATGGGGAAATGATTTTTTTCCGTGACCCTTTCGGTTTCAGACCATTTTGCTATGGTGAGAATAAGGATACGAAAATATTTACTTCAGAGAGTGTTGCTCTAGAAACTAATGGGATTGAGTTAAAAGATGATGTAAAAGCTGGTGAACTCATAATCTGTGATAAACATGGTAAGTTAGAAAAAAGGCAAGTTGTTTCTTGTAAGAATACAGCACATTGTATGTTTGAGTATGTTTATTTCAGTCGACCCGATAGCATCCTTGATGGTAAATGTGTCTATGATGTGAGAGTCATGCTAGGTGAGAATCTGGCTAAGACTTATGCATCCGATGCTGATGTTATAATTCCAGTCCCTGACACTTCTAGGTCAGCAGCAGAAGGTATATCAAGGATAACAGGCATACCGGTCGCAGAAGGGTTGATAAAGAACCGTTATATAGGTAGGACTTTCATCATGCCTTCCCAGCAGATGAGGGATGAGACTGTATACGTTAAATTGAACCCGATTAGATCTGTCCTGAAAGACAAACACATAATTCTGGTCGATGACAGCATAGTCAGGGGAACGACATGTAAAAAAATTGTTAACATGATAAAGAAAGCTGGTGCAAAAAAAGTCGATCTTTGGATCACTTGCCCGCCGATAGTTTCACCTTGTTTCTATGGTATTGATATATCAACACACGGCGAGTTGATAGCGTTTAACAATAAAGTCCCTGAGATTGAAAAGATAATCGGTGCAGACAATTTATGCTATCAGAAGAGAGATTGCCTGATCGATGCAATAGGACATAAATCTTGTGACTTATGCATGGCTTGTTTGAATGGCGAATATAGAACACCAACAGCTCAAAATATTGCTGACAAGATGAAGAACCAGACTTCACTTAAAAAAGTCAGATATTGGGAAACAGAGATGAGTTGAATGGAAAAAGTTGGCATTCTAGTCGTTAGTTATGGTGCCAGAGCAGTTTCGATGATAGATGCTTTTTCCCGTAGCAAAAATTATGATACGCAATTTTTTGTTGCTGATAAACAGAGAAACCCTTTCAATGTAAAAATTGCTAAAGAACATGTTGTCATTCCTGATTTGAACATAAATGCTATTTCTGATTTTACTAAGAAACATAAAGATGAGATTGATTTCGGAATAATCGGACCTGAAGGACCTATTGTTGATGGTGTCAGAGATTTGGTTGAAAAAGAAACTGATATTCCTGTGATATGCCCTACAAAAGAATTTGTTCTAGAAGGTAGTAAAGTTGCACAACGTAAATTGATAGAAGAATGTTATCCTAAAGCTAATCCACGTTTCAAAGTTTTCGATAAAAAAGATTACAAAAGTGTTACCGATGTTAAAAAAGATGTTTTCTCATGGCTGGATGAGTTTGATAATCAAGTCGCTGTTAAGCCTGATAGGCCTGCTACTGGAAAGGGGGTCGGTGTTTGGGAAGATCATTTCAGAACTCGTGAAGAATTATTCGAACATTTTCTTTCCATATATGAACAAGGTTCTGTGATAATCGAAGAAAAGATTGAAGGTGAAGAATTCAGTCACCAATTTTTTTCCGATGGCAAAAATTTAATCGAGACACCTGCTGTTAGGGATTACAAGAGAGCTTTCGAAGATGATAGAGGTCCTAATACTGGTGGTATGGGATCTTACAAAGATGTTGGTGAAAGATTACCGTTCATGAGCAAAAAAGATTGGAAAGATGGTTTAGATATCGCAAACAAAATTTTCAGAAAATTAAAAGGTAGTGGAAGAAACACAGGATTATGGGGAATTCCACTCTATATGGCTTATACTGTTGCGAAAGATGGGTTGAAAGTTTTTGAAATCAACAGTCGAGGTGGAATGCCAGAAACACAGAACTTGATGCCGATAATGAAGAATGATTTTGTTGATGTTTGTTTAAAAATTATCGAT